>JAJZII010000013.1:9587-11113 GCA_021810685.1 Microcaldota archaeon | reverse complement strand
TTCGGCTGATGTAGGGGCGTCCATGAGCGACAAGGAGGTTTTGGTGGCGGAGGCCCTCCGCGCTGCTGGGAAGGCGGACTACGACAAGCTCGAAAGCATGACAGGCATGCGCTCTGGCACGCTCATCAAGGCAGTTAACAGGCTGTCCAAAATAGGTGTTGTCAGGGACGACGGCAGGCGGTACTCGCTCGTGGACATGATGCGCTATGCCTCGGCGAAGCTCGCCGAGACCGACGAACTGCTGGTGAACGACTCGCTGCTCGCAGGCCAGATAGACCAGAAGAAGGTCGCGAAGATGCTTAAGGTAGAGTTCCCGGGCTGCAAAATCACGCCGATGGCCACGCTCTACCTGCCGGTGTACAGGATAGTGCTCAGGAGGGGCAACACCGTGCGCATGCTGGTGTACGATGCGGTGCACATGGGAGACCAGAGCGCAAGCATGCTCAAAGCCGCAGAACGCCAACTTAATAAGCCTTAAGCTCCAATATCACGCTGCTGAGAGAGGGCGAACAGGATGAGCGAACTCAAATTCAAGACTACCGCTGACATAAAGATACCTGAAAAGCTCATAGACCAGGTAATAGGCCAAAAGAGCGCCACGGATATAATAAAGAAGGCAGCGAAGCAGCGCAGGAACGTGCTGCTCGTAGGCACACCCGGCACGGGCAAGACCATGATGGCACAGGCCATGGCTGAACTGCTCCCGGGCACCGACCTCGAGGACGTGCTCGCCTACAGGAACGTGAACGACGAGAACATGCCCATCATAAAGGAGGTGAAGACTTACCAGAACGAAGAGGAGCGCGCGAAGCATGGGGATGGACAGGGGCGCCAGATTCTCCAGAAAGAACGTATGTCCAGCCGCATGAACCTTAACAGGAACACGTCGCTCGTGACCCCTATCGTGCTGGCATTAGTAATAATAATATTCGGCCTTTCGCTCAGCGGGCTGATAACAGGCTACGAGATAATAGTGCTCGCTGCACTCATCCTTGGTGTTATGATTTTCGGCGCGATGGCCCTGTTCATGGGAGGCCTGACCAGAAGGGTAGGCATGCCAGGTGCGAACGATGCAAATGAGCCCAAGCTGATAGTCGACAATACGGGCAGGGTCCACGCTCCTTTCATAGACGCGACCGGCTCGAGGGCCGGCGCGCTGTTCGGTGATGTGCGCCACGACCCGCTTCAGACAGGTGGGCTGGGCACTCCAGCACACCTGCGCGTCGAGAGCGGCGCGGTGCACAAGTCGAACAAGGGAGTACTCTTCATAGACGAGGTGTCTAACCTCGACCCAAAATCCCAGCAGGAGCTCCTTACAGCCATGCAGGAGAAGCACTACTCAATAACCGGCCAGAGCGAGATGAGCTCAGGCGCGCTGGTCAAGACCGAGCCCGCCCCGTGCGACTTCATCCTCGTGGCTGCAGGCAACCTGCAGGACATACAGCACATGCACCCTGCATTGCGCTCAAGGATACGCGGCTACGGCTACGAGATATATATGGACTCGAGCATGCCGGACACTGTGG
>JAJZII010000013.1:0-9577 GCA_021810685.1 Microcaldota archaeon | reverse complement strand
GGCGGTGCAGGAGGTATTAGAAGAAGCAAGGAGGCGCGCTGGCAGAAAGAACAGGCTCACGCTCGTGTTCAGGGACCTTGGAGGCCTCGTCAGGGCCGCTGGTGACATAGCAGTGGAGAAGGGCAAAAAGGCGGTGACGCGCGAAGAGGTACTGGCCGCCAAGAACCTCGCGATGCCCATAGAGTCGCAGGTCATCGCGCAGGAAATAGAGTACCGCAAGGACTACAAGGTATTCAGCACCAAGGGCTTCAGCGTGGGCCGCGTCAACGGGCTTGCCGTAGTGGGCGGCAGCATAATGAACGCAGGTATCATAGTACCCATCGTGGCTGAGGTCACGCCGGCGAGCTCGCGTTCGGAGGGCAAGTTCATACCGACAGGCAAGCTCGGAAAGATAGCGAACGAAGCAGTAAAGAACGTCAGCGCGATAATAAAGAAGCATATGGGCCGCGACATAGCCAACTACGACATGCACGTGCAGTTCCTGCAGACGTACGAAGGCATAGAGGGTGACAGCGCGAGCGTGTCCGTGGCCCTGAGCATACTGTCGGCGATGGACAATCTCATGGTAGACCAGTCGGTGGCCATGACTGGTTCGCTCTCTGTGCGCGGCAAGGTGCTGCCCGTAGGCGGAGTGACACCGAAGGTCGAGGCTGCGATAGGCGCCGGCATAAGGAAGGTGCTCATACCGGCCAGCAACAAGGACGACGTCTACATAAGCAAGGACTTGATAAAGAAGATAAAGATCGTGCCCGTGCGCACGTTCGGGGACATAATGAAGAACGCTGTCAAGCCGAGCAAGCGCCGTGACGAGATAATCCGCGAGCTGGACAGGCACGAAAGGGGTGCCGAGGCATGACGGGCAGGCCCGCTGAGGATGGTGAGGCGGAGGCCCGGAAGCGTCTCGAGGGCTTCGGCAAGTCGGTGCTCAACGACATCAAGGAGCAGAAGAACCCGTCCTTCAGCACGGTCACCAGAACCAGGTCCAACATCTTCTATGATAAGAAGGAAGGTTACCTGAAGCTGGGCAGCGCCAAGGAGGAGCACAGTTTCATAAACGTAGCGCAGGCCAAGCGCTTCATGCAGACTACGGCCATAGCTGCCAAGTGCTATGACTTCGTCAGGCAGAACCTGCACACCAGCATAAGGGGCTTATTTTACCAGCTCAAGTATTCCCTTGGGGAAGATGTAGACGAGAACATCTTCAGCGAGCAGAGCGAAAGCAATCCGCTCATAGAGGATCTCGAGGTTGCCCTCAGCCTGAAGCGCGAAGGCCTCAACCTCAACGCAAACAGGAAGGGTGTTCTAGCCGGCAACATGCGCATACTGGACCGGTTCGGCGACGAGCGCACGGAGATAGATGCCAGCAAGCAGGGCCGCAGCGGCTGGGCGATACCCAGCGACGTCGACAACGACATAGAGTTCGTCGATGTGAAAGCGAAGTATGTACTATCCGTGGAGAAGGACGCCCTCTGGCAGAGGCTCAACGAGGACATGTTCTGGAAGAAGGAGAACTGCATACTGATAAGCCCGCAGGGGCAGGCTGCGAGGGGTACGCGCAGGCTGATAAGGAAGCTGGCAGACAAGGGCCTGCCGGTGTACGTCTTCAATGACGGCGATGCGTGGGGCTGGTACATTTACTGGACGATAAAGACAGGGAGCATAAACCTGGCTTACATAGGCAAGGACATTGCCACGCCCGAAGCGAAGTTCATAGGCGTCACGATGTCTGACCTGGACCACTACGATTTCCTGAACAAGATGACGATGCGCGCCAGCGACGTTGACCTGAAGCGCGCGCAGGAGATGCTCAACTATGAGTGGATCAACCGCCACAAGGAGTGGGTCGACGAGCTGAAGAAGGTGCTAAAGACGAAGAAGAAGCTCGAGCAAGACACCTTGCAGGGCCCGAGGCTTACATTCGTCGACGACTATATCAAGGACAAGATAAAGAATAGGGAGTTCCTGCCGTGAGCACTATTCGTCGTCCTTCTCCCTCTTCTTAACCGGGACTGCCGAGAATTTCTTGCCGTCCTTGCTCAGGCCTGGAGGTTCTAGCTTCCTCCCTCTCAAGTAGTTCGTGACTCCAGGCTGGTCCCTTGCCGCGGACTCTAGCAGTAGGTCGTCAATCTCTTTTTTCTTTATCGTGAACGCAATAAAATCAGCGATCCACAACATGATCGCAGTTACCATGTCAAGAGGCGTGATGCTGGATTGGGGCATCTCTTTATAGAAGAGGAAAAGTTTCTCGAAGAACTCGGCGGCTTCGCGGCTCTCAGTCAAGACATATTTTTCCGTGGCCCCGACTTCACGGTTTTCGACGTATGCTTCCATCACAGAACTGTTGGCGTTCTCAACGAAACTCTCGAGGAGGCTAAGCATAAGCTCGTCATTCAGCAGCTTATTGACGAGCGCTGTAGGGTCTTTGCCGTGCAACGCGGTTTTCGTGACCTCGAGATCGTGGCTGAGCTTATCTTGGATAAATTTCTTGATGCTGGCAGAGCTAGTATTGGAGTTTGCCACACGCTCATGACTTGCGGACCTTACCAACCGAATACGCCTCTGACCATTGATTGCATCTTGACATTTAGAAATGCACAGTATCAGACCACGCTTACTGTGGTGCGCTTCTTTACTGCGTTGATCACGTGCCCGTAGTCGCGGTAGTGCGCTATCGCGGTGAGCGTGACGGTGTAGTCGCCAGTGTCTGCATTTAGGCCGCCATGTACGTCGACACGCGCCTCGCGCTCCTCTCCAGGCTTCAGTTCGCCTAGGTGTTCCTCGTGCTGCTTCGCCATGCCGACGTCGTCGAAGCTCAGCTGCTGCGGCAACTCCAACACAAGCGACGTGAGCAGCACTTCGTTCGTCATGTTCCTGACACGCACATACAGGGACGCGCTGCTCTTCCTGCCAGAATAAATCTTGTAAGGTACCCACTCAGAGGTCAGCCTGTAGGGTGAGGCCTTCGTTAGGTCCATGCTGGAATCTTTCTTGCCGAATAGGTTCAATATCGCCACTATAACACCTGCTCGTTTCAATTCGTCAGATAGTAGATGTGCATGAATCCTTTTATATTTTCGTATACAATATAAATCAAGTTTAGGAGGCGCGTCGGGTGGCTGCGCGAGAGGCATGGATGAGTTGGCGGGGATTAGGTCGTCGGTAAAAGTGTAACTATGCCTATAAAGTACAATCTGACCAATTATGATGTGCTGGCGGGCAAAATAAAGAAGGTGGCGCTAAAGGGAGCAATGCACGCTAACGGCGGTGCTCCGCCGAAGCAGCCTGAAGTTGAATCCGCCGATGACGCAATGCTGAAAAATATGGCGGTGCTTATAGCTGCCTTCAGCTCAGGCCATTCATGGCAGACGCACAAGTCGATAGTAGACCGCGAAGCGCTCAACAAACCAGAGATAAAATCAGAGTTCGGAGACGCACTCTCGAGTAGGTGGAAGGACGTTTCGCAGGGAGACATCTTCGAGCTGGCAACGAAAAAAGTATCGGACACCTCATTCTTTCAGTGGCTCTTTTTCAACGTGGACAGGGACAAGCACGAGGACTACAAGCTTGCGTGGCAGAATCTCAGCAAGGAACTGGCCGAGAACTGCGACGAGATAACCGAAAGCAGCAAAACTTGAAAGGATCCGGTGCTGGTCTGATTATTATTCAGGAACGCTGGCCAGGTTCATTATATTAGATATGAAGTGGGGCGGAAGGCCGAACGCGTACTTGGATACGAAATACGCGTATGTGGCAACTTTACTTATATGGGCCCGGTGAGATTTGAACTCACGACCTCCCGATTATCAGTCGGACGCTCGAACCAGGCTAAGCTACGGGCCCCTAGAACTTAACTTCGATAATTTCGCCGTTAGGCTTTTCCTCCCTAAATACCTGAGTTTCATATTTATATAGGTTGACGCTCTTCTGCGTCCAGTAGGTCTCAGGCAGGCCTGCCTTCACGCACGTCTCATTCAGGAATTGCTTTGCGTTCCAGTGCTGTTCCACTGCCACTATCGGGAGCAGAAGGCCGCTGTTGATGCCGTACTGCACCATGAGTCCGTCACGGCCGACCTTAACCGCTCCGAGCCGCGTGCGCTCCGTGCCGTCGACCGGCACCATCTCCGAGAGCACGCTTACTTCTATCGCAATCTCGTCGAGCTCCTTCATCGACAGAGGCACAAACCTAGGGTCCTCGAATGCAGCAGCTAACGCGGCCTCGACCACGTCGTGGCCCACACCGCCGACCGGCTTGGGAAACCCTATGCAGCCGCGTAGCTGGTCCATTGGGTGGTAGTACAGCGTGACGAAGACCCCGTGACGTTCCCTGAACTTTAAGAGCTCCCTCTCGACGACCGCCTTATCGAACTTCGGGTTCTTCAGGTAGAGTTCTATCGCAGCTCTCGCGGCACGGACAAGCTCATTGCCATCGGCCAGGGAATAGAAGTGCATCGTAACGATTACATATCGGCTAGCATCTTTAAAATCCTTGCCGAAGAGAAACTACATGGGTGCTGCACTGGAGACTATAACAATCTACACCGATGGGGCTGCGCGCGGAAATCCAGGCGAGAGCGCTTCGGGCTTTGCAGTCTACGACGGCAGTGGCAGGCTAAGGAAGAGCCACAGTGCCTACAACGGCACTAACACGAACAACTACGCAGAGTACAGGGCTGTGATATTGGCACTGCAGTGGTGCAAAACCAACCTGAAGAGCCCAAGAAGCGTAGACATAGAAGTATATTCGGACAGCCAGCTCGTGGTGCGGCAGCTGACGGGAATGTACAAGGTCAAGGCCCCGGCGATGGCGGAGATGAACAGGGCGGTCGTCGTACTGACAGGTATTTTCAGGTCGGTCAGGTTCCGCAATGTGCCAAGAGAGCACGAAGGAATACGCTACGTCGACGCGCGCCTCAACGAGCTTCTCGACAGGAAGGAGCAAGAAAAGGGCTAAATATCTGACATTGGTATTTTATCTGGGCCGATCGGCCAACTGCGTTGTGATTGAGATGGCGGAGAGCAGCAGTACCGGCGTGCCTGATATGAACCAGCAGGCCAAGGAGCACTGGAAGAAGGGCAATGCCTTCTTCGAGGCCAGCAAGTTCGACGACGCCGTGAAAGAGTTCACCGAAGCGGTGACAGTAAATCCCAGCTATGCCGATGCTTATTTCAACCGTGCGCTGACCAACCGTATACTGCACAACTATGACGGAGCGAAACATGACCTGGAGAAGGTCATGGAGCTGCAGCCGCAGAGCGCCGACGCGCCGCTCCTATTCGGGGATATCTCCGAGACGAGCAACGACCTTATAGGCGCGCGATACTGGTACGAGAAGTCCCTTTCAATAAATCCTGATTACGCTGAGGCAAAGAACAGGCTGGAGCACATAGACTCGCTTATACACATAGACAGCGGGAAGCAGCTCGAGCAGCAGCTGCCGGTATCGGCCAAGCAGAAGGATGTGGTGCAGGAGGACCGCGACGTCATAGAAGAGGGCCAGATAAAGCACATAGCCTTCTTCAAGTCCAACATAAAGTTTGACAGTGTGGTCGGTCTCGAGAAGATGAAACAGTACCTGCATGACAACGTCGTGCTGGCGATACAACAGCCAGAGCTATTCAAGAGGTACGGAAAGAAGTTAGGCGTTGGATTGCTTCTCTACGGGCCGCCAGGGAACGGCAAGACATACATAGTCAAGGCCATAGCTGGCGAGGCCAACGCCAAGTTTCACGTGGCTAGGATAAACCAGATAGTTGATATGTTCACCGGCAACACGGAGAAGAACCTGCACCAGATATTCGAGCAGGCGAGACAGAACACGCCGGCAATACTGTTCTTCGACGAGCTCGACGCCCTCGGAGTGAAGCGCGGAGGAGGAGGAGGTGAAGGAGGCGATAGCTCGGCTCTCAGGCTGGCAGTGAACCAGTTCCTTGTAGAGATGAACGGACTGGAGGAAAACCCCGAGGGCCTTTTTGTCATAGGCGCGACCAACTCGCCGTGGGACATAGACCCGGCGCTCAAGCGAAGCGGCAGGTTCGGCGACAGCGTTTACATCGCGCCGCCGAAGTATAGGGACAGAAAGAAGATGTTCGAATTTGCGACGAGGAACAAACCGAGGTCCAGACTGAACTATGGGCGTTTGGCAAGGGCCACGACCGGCTATTCGCCGGCCGATATAGACCGTATCTGCGACAAGGCAGCTATGCTACCGCTGCTCCATGAGTACTCGCGGAAGAAGAGCAGGAAGCTGACAATGACGGATATGCTCAAGGTTCTCAAGGACAAGGACAGCTCAGGCAGCTCGCTCGATGAGTGGTACCTGATGGTCAAGAAGGATGTCATAAGCAAGACGGAGACGCAGATAGTCGAGGGAAAGAAGCAGGAGATAGTCAAGGAGGGCAAGCTCGATCCGCAGGAGAAGCTCCTTTACAAGACGATGATAAAAGATATAAAGAGGAACACCAGCCCGAACAGGGTCCGCATGAAGAAGTTCGTGCGCTGGTGGGCGCTTCACGTCTTCTGAGTGTTACCATACCCAGGCATCTCTTCCATCAGCATCGATTGCGCGATGCCCTCCGATTTCTTTACGAGCCTTTCGTCCAGCGTTATCAGTGGTAGGGCCAGGCGCTTCGCACAATGAAGGTATGCAGCGTCGTAGAAGGTGATGCCGAGTTTCGCCGCAATACCGAGAATTTCCTCGGCGTCGGCAAAGGAGTCTTCGACGTCCAGCACGGCAAGTATTGTGTAGATGCTTGATAGCAGACCCACCGCCTCGTTTTCGGAGAGGCTGCGGCGCAGATGAACCTCCTTCCATATTATATTACCAAGCTCGTACTGCGCAAGCGAGATAGTATGGCCGCGGGCAAGAAGCTCTATCTTGTGCTCTTTCACCAGCCCGAATATCGCCGACGAATCAAAAAGGTATTCCACTCATCTCGCCCTATCTTCCCTCACGTCCTTCAAGATATTAGCGAGCGAGATGCGAGCCAGTGCCTTCTTGTGCTTCTCCAACTCCACCTTTACCTCTTTCAGCGCATGCTCCTTTATTTCCGTTTCAAACGCCTTACGCACCAGCTTGGAGGGGCTTATCCCGAGCTTTCTTATTTCAGCCCTCAGGCGCTTCGGTATGCGCACCGATATGGTGGTTGTATCTTGCATTACATCACGTAATATGTATTGTATTACAAAAATATTTATTTGTTTGCATGGCGCTTAACGCTGCGTTTCCACTAACTGGTTTTGCTCGGCAGAAGTACTGCAGCATAGACGTCTGGGTTCGATACCGCGCGCACCAGGATGTAGTTGTCGGATATGCTTACATTCAACTGGTCCGCTGCAGCCGATGTATGTAACGCCACGCGCCAGTTTGAGAGCGCTGGGGCGCCGCCAGAGCTTGGGAATGTCTCGTTTATTGCCTCTGCAAACGCTTCAACCGAAACCATTGCCGAGTATTCGTTTGCTTGTGATTGCACCGCTGAGGCAGAGCTGGATAACAGAAGCACTGAATGGAGCACCGCTACGGCTATCGCCACGGAAACTATTACCATGATGCCGAAAAACGCCATCTCAGCCACCACAGAGCACGTAGCAGACTTCTCTGTAAGTCAGGTTGCCGCCTATTGGGATGCAGTAGTTTATTGTGCGTTCGCATGCTTTCAGCCGCCCCGTGGCAACTGAACGGTTCCCGTATTGCAGCGACGCATACTGCAGCGAGTACACTCTTCTGAATGCATCTAGATACTGCGCCACGCACGTTTTGTCCCATGCTGCTATGCAGGAGCCAAAAGTCGCGTTTCTGTACGTCACCCCGACAATGTCGAACATCGCATTGTGCAGAACCGTTCCCTGCATTCCCTCGGATTGATGCACGTATGCTGCGTATACCACAGAAGAGACTGCGGCACTGCCGATGGAGAGTGCTATCAGCGACTCGAGTATTGCGAGTTGGGCCTTCATGTTGAGCGCCTTATGTATACGGTCGAACCTTGTGCTGATATCGATTGGTCATGAGCATCGTGTATGTATGCGGTAATGTTCGAGAACGTAAATGGGGCATATGGAGGGCACACAAAGTATATTGAGCCATTCTCGCGGGAGAGCGTGCAGTCTCCTGTTCCAGACGGCAGGGCATCGGCAAAATCAGAAGAAGCGATATTATATGACGAGATTGCCTGCTGTGCTGACGAATCGCCGCCAGGGCCGGTGTTGTTGTAGTACGCCATTGTGCTCAACAGACTGGTGTAGGCCTGCTCGTAGGTATAATAGTCGGTCTGGTTGACGAGCACTGCGTTGCCGTTGCGCAGCCGTACGACATACTGCGAGCTTGGTTGCGGTCCAGTGTATGAAACGCTTCCCGAGGCCACAGCGTTTCCGGCAATGGTGCCTGATTGTAGGTATACAGTAGAAGGCACATCCAAAGCCGTGAGATTTGAATGCAGGTTCAGGGTCTGATTTTCCATGGTTAGCGTTATATTGAACGCTTTGCCTGGATAGCTGCTTATGCCATTCACCGATGTGCCGGCGGGATTCAGGTAGACGCAGGTGGTCGATGTCATCACAGGGTTGGCACTGTAGTAGCAGCTGTCGGAGAACATCCAGTAATACCACTTTGCGTTGCCGCACTGCTGTGATATGGACAGCTGCTGGCCCTGCCAGTCCAGATAGCTGCAGTGGCTATGCTCAGTTACCGTATAGATAGGGGAGCCGTCGGTTACGTTGAACATTAGCAGCTCGCTGAGCGCCCTTATCGAGGCAGTGTAGGGGCTCGGAGCGGTGGCGTTCTGACCAGCCAATGCATATGTGGCGTATGTGCTCGCAGTGATGTTGTGCTCTGCCCCTTGCGCGCCATAGTAGGTGAGCTTTATTTCCTGCTGACCCGGTTCCATTGGCACAAACCCGAATTCGAGCACCTCCAATCCGTTTATGCTGACGTTTCTATAGTATTGCGGAGTCATTTCAGACGTGGCAGATTTCACGCCGATATACCGCAGCGATGCTCCGTCGCCTGATAACATGACCAGCATCACGTTGCTGCGGTTCACGAATGACACCGACGGCACGTCTATGTAAGGTCCGCGGTAAGTCTGCGACGGGGGAGTGATATTGGCTTGTGTCGAATTGACAGCGAGCATGGCCGAGAGAGCCGCCTTCTGCGAAGAGATGCTGTGGGCATACATGCCAAGTACCGCGATGCTAAGCCCGGCCACCGCTGCAAGCAGCAGCATAAATTCTATTGAAGATTGGAGCTCCATTTCATCCGCCTTCAGAGTGTATGATATAAATTGACCCGTCGATTACGACCAATCTGGAACCGTTGTAGGTATGGTTTGCAGCGCCAGGATAGCCTTCAGGTACTAGTTTTGTCACATCCATGCCGGTCGCCTCCAATGCAGCCGCTGAGGCATTACCCTCTGCCAACATGTACGATGCGCTCTGCACGGACGCGTTTGACGCTAGAGCCGAAGACACATCATGCACGTATGCGGCAAGACCTGCTTCGGCGTGGCCCATTAGGTATGCGGCTTCGGCGAGGAAAGCCATGAACAGCATCACCCCCGCAATCGTATCAAGCCACGGCAG
>JAJZII010000012.1 GCA_021810685.1 Microcaldota archaeon | reverse complement strand
CCCCCTTTTGTACCTGTATGTTAGTTTATATATCCTTTTCCTTGATTTTCCGTCATAGATTTCGTCTCTACAGCTCGCTTTCATCCCACCCGTAAACGGTGTGGGGTTTCTCGCTCGCAGATGCTAAATGTGCTGCAAGACGTGAAGGCAGCAACACCGCGAGCCCACAAATCAATATTAAATTATGTATGCAATAGTTGTTCATGCCTCCAGCGTACATAGTGGTTGCAGTATTCGTAATATTGTCTTTATTTGAGCCGCTATCGATGCTGCTTTTTTCGAGAGTCGTAAGGAGAAGGAGCCCCGGGAACCCGATCAAGAATGGAAACTATGAAAGCGCTGAGGACAGCGTAGGTACCAGGACAAGCACGATGAGCGAATACCTGTACTACTTCCCACTGTTCATCATGTTTGAGGTGGTTACGGCGGTTGTACTCATTTGGGCAGTAAATGCGAAGGCGATGCAGGGTGCGTACGATTGGCCGATAGTATCGGTGCTGGTAGTGAGCCTGGTCCTCGAGTTCCTTGCGCTGCTTACCGTGAAGTATGAGAGGGAATATTGATGGATGAGATAGACCACAGCAGTGCTGAATTCCTGAACGCGAGGAAGGAAATGGAACGCCTTACCGCGGAGTCTCTCAAGAAGTATGATGCGAAGCCGAACGCACTGTTCGGCAAGCTGTCTGAGCTTCTGAAGGCGATGCCGCCATCAGGAGACATGGTCAAGTGGGCGAGGAAGAATTCGCTTTGGCCCATGCAGTTCGGACTGGCATGCTGTGCCATGGAGCTGATGGACTTCGGCGCTGCGAGGATAGATGCGGAGAGGAAGGGATACCTGCTCTTCAGGCCTAGTCCCAGGCAGTGCGATGTAATGATAATAGCGGGATGGGTAACAAAATCCATGATACCTGAGATAAAGAGGCTGTACGAGCAGATGGCGGAGCCCAAGCACGTAATAGCATTCGGGGAGTGCGCGACTAGCGGAGGGCCGTGGTGGGAGAGCTACAACATAATCCGCGGGATAGACCAGGTAATACCAGTGGATGTCTACACCGTGGGGTGTCCCCCGAGGCCCGAGAACCTCTTCCAGGCGCTGATAAAGCTGCAGGAGAAGCTGGGTGGAAAGATTGAGGATTGAAAGGGACGCTCTCATCGGGAAGCTGACGGAAATGAAGAGCGGAGGCTATGCGTACCTCGTCAAGATAACCGCGGTGGATTACGGCAAGACCCTGCAGGCACTCTACTTCATTCGGGACCTTGACAGGAACCTCGATGAGACGGTGATGGTTGAGCTGCAGGAGGACGACGCGTGGGTACCTACCGTAATCGGTATTTTCAGGGCCGCGGACTGGTACGAGCGCGAACTGTACGAGATGTTCGGGATACGGATACACGGAAGGAGGATCAGGAGGCTCCTGCTGGAGAAGTGGGACGGAACGGAATTCCCGCTGAGGAAGAGCTTCGCGTGGAATGCGGATTACAAGAAGGAGTAGATAACATGGTTACAAGGATAAACATAGGCCCCGTGCATCCCAGCACTCACGGAGTCCTGAGGCTAGTCGCCGACATAGACGGCGATACTATAGAAAACCTTGAGGCGCACATAGGATTCCTGCACAGGGGGGTGGAGAAGCTTGTCGAGACCAGAAAGTTCATGCAGTCCCCACCGTACCTTGAAAAGATGGACTACGTGGCCCCAATGGCGTACGACGACGCATACGTGGCGGCTGTCGAGGCGGCGTTGGGGGTGGAGGTGAAGGAGAGAGCGCAGTACGTGCGCGTGATAGAGCTGGAACTGCAGCGCATAGCAAGCCATCTCCTGTTCCTCGGCACCATGTGCAACGACATTGGCCAGATGTTCACCATGTTCATGTGGACCTTCGAAGACAGGGACCTTGCGCTACGCCTGCTCGAGGACGCAACGGGCCAGAGGATGTTCTATGTGAACATGAGGCTCGGTGGCATGGTGCTGGACCTTCCTGCCGACTTCGCGGAGAACTGCGGCGCGTTCCTTGACAGGATGGACAAGAGGCTTCGCGAGTACGAGGCATATCTGGAGAGCAACCCGGTGTTCATGGAGAGGATGAAGGGGGTTGGGACGCTGAGCCGTAGCGACGCGATAGACCTCGGAGTCACAGGACCGGTCTTACGCGCATCCGGCGTGCCTTGCGACGTCAGGAAGGACAAGCCTTATTACGTTTACCAGAAGTTGGGCTTTGAGGTGCAGATGGAACACGCGGGAGACAACCTGGCGCGGTACAAGGTCAGGATGCTCGAGATAAAGGAGAGCGCGAGACTCATAAGGAATGCACTGAAGATGATGCCCCAGGGCGATGCGCTAGGCATGCCAGTGAAGCTGATAATACCTGCGGCCAAGAACCGCGAGGTGACTGTGAGCAGGGAGGCTCCCAGGGGCGAGATGCTAATGCACATGGTGGCGGATCCTCAATCGCCGTACAGGCTGGCGATAAGGTCGCCTAACTTCATAAACCTCTCGGCGCTGGAGCACCTGGCGAGAGGACAGAGGATGGCGGACCTCTTCGCGATACTTGGCTCCCTGGATTTGGTGATGGCTTGTGTTGACAAATAGCATACTACCGGTATTGCTGGCGCTGGACCCCATTGGCCTTTGGAAAGGCTGGCTGGATTCCGGGAGCGTTATGTTAGAGGCGGTGGCGGTTTTGCTGTACGCCATAGTGGTTATGGTGATTATCGCCGTGTTCGCCTATCTGTTCGGCTGGACAGAGAGGAAGCTCATAGCGAAGATCCAGCACAGGCACGGCCCCACTTACGTGGGTAAGTATGGGATACTGCAGAACATGGCAGACCTCATCAAGCTGCTCGCGAAGGAGAACATCGTGCCCGACAACGCGAACAAGAGGCTGATGCAGCTGTCAGCGATCTTCATACTCTCAGCCAGCACGTTCCTCGTGCTGCTGCTTCCGTTCTCTCCCTCATTACAGGTGGCCAGCTTCGGCACGGGTCTCATCGCGGTGTTCGTGGTCATATCCTTCATGCCGCTAGCGATATTCGTTGGAGGGGTGGCCAGCGGAAACAAGTTTGGGCACATAAGCGCCCAGCGTTCAGTGCTAATGCTGCTGAGCTACGAGCTTCCGATGGTGCTCGTCGTCGCTGCCGCCGCGATGCTCTCCGGAAGCTACAACATAGCGCAGCTCATAACGGTGCAGTCGACCCGAGGATATTTCGCGCTGCTCATGCCGATAGGCTTCGTTGTGTTCTTCATAGCAATGCTCGCGGAGTTCGAGAGGCCGCCGTTCGACATAAGGGAAGCGGACTCGGAGCTGATATCCGGATGGCTGACCGATTTCAGCGCCCCGTACTACGCGCTGGTGCTTTTCATTGATTACACGAGGATGTTCCTTGGCAGCATGCTCGTCGCCATAATATTCCTGGGCGGCTGGAACGGCCCCCTGCTTCCCGGACCGGTGTGGCTCATAGCAAAGGCGGCACTGGTTGCCGTATTCACGATAATAATAAGGGCAACGACGATGAGGATGCGCATAGACAGGATGCTCAGATTCGGATGGATGTGGCTTCTCCCGCTTTCATTAATAAACCTTGTACTGACTTATATTATATTCGTGGCATGATCCGATGATAGAACCGATACTGAAATCGATAAAGTCCATCGGGGACAGGAGGGCCACGCTCGAGTATCCAGAGAGCAGGGAGTCACTTCCTGACAGCTACCGCGGCAAGCTGAGACTGGACATGGACACGTGCATCAGCTGCTCCGCGTGCGAGAGAATATGTCCTAACAAGACCATAACCATGGTGGAAGTGACGACAGACAGAGGTAAGAAGGTCATGCCGCAGGTGGGGCTCGAGAGATGTCTGTTCTGCGCCCTGTGCGAGGAGGTCTGCCCGCCGAAGTGCCTTACGTTGTCGAAGGACTACGCGTACGAGGTGTACGACAAGCGGGAACTCCTCAAGAGACCAGAGGAATTGGAGTAGTTTTGATGCTAGGCTTGGATTTCATTTTGTTCTGCGCAGTTGCATTGGCAATGGTAGCAGGAGCGGTGATGGTGTTCCTCAGGAGGAGCGTTCTCAACGCAGTGCTCTACCTGACCGTCGTGTTTGGCGGCAGCGCGATGATATTCCTGCTGCTGGGGCAGACGCTCATAGCGATACTGCAGCTCTTCATCTTCGTAGGAGGCTTCTCGGCATACCTCATAGTAACCGTGGCGATGGAAAGGCGGCCGGCCTCGTACCTGAACGTGAGGCTGTTCGCTGCGCTTGCGATCCTCGCTGTCGCGGGATTGTACCTTCTGACTTCCGGGATCCTCAGCGGTACAGGAATGGCGGGAACGAGGATGGACGCGTCGTTTCAGGGTGCGCTCGCTAATTATCCGCTGATATTCGTGATGGTGCTTCTGCTGTTCTCTGTGCTGATAGGCAGCATAATAGTTCTGAAGAAATTCGTTAGGCTGGTGTTCTGATGATGGAGCTTTCGTACCTCGCGGGACTTGCCGTTGCGGTTGTCGGGATAGCGCTCGCGGGCATGGCTTCCAACAGGCATTTCATAGTGATCATGCTAGGCGTGGAGCTGATCTTTGCCGCGTGCACCGTGCTTCTCGTATCGTTCTTCACCGCATCCCAACCGGCGAATCCGCAGGCGGTGATCATGCTTCTCAGCATCTGGGCGGTTGCAGCGGCAGAGATAATGGTCATGGTGGTGCTTTACGTTTATATGAAGTCCGAGGGAGTGAGCTTCGACACGTCCAAGCTCACGAGGATGAAGTGGTAGAATGTTTGCCTTGCTGATACTGCTGCCCATGCTTGCCGCGCTGGCGCTCGTTGCCACCGGCAGGTTCGGAATGCGGCAGAGGTACATCGCGGTGGCGGGGAGCGCGGCAAGCCTGTTGATGATGCCGCTGCTGGAGCTTGGCAACTACACCCTCCAGTGGCTGAACGTTGATACGCTGTCGCTGGACATAACGGTGAGTCTCGCCCCGCTTAACATGCTGCTCCTGTTCGTGGTGCTCTTCGTCGGCACGCTGATACTCGTGTACTCAGCCGGCTTCATGGACGTCAGGAGCGAGCAGAGGAGGTACTACTCCGAGATGCTCGCATTCGAGGTCGCCATGGCTGCATTCGCAATGAGCGGCAGCTTTGTGCTCACATTCATCGCGTGGGAGTTCCTCAGCCTGTTCAGCTACTTCCTCATCGGATTCTGGCACAGCAGGGAGAAGGCAGCGCGTGCGGCGAGGTTTGCAATAACGATGATACTCATAGGAGACGTGTGCCTCCTGGCCTCGATAGTCGTGTTCTGGCACATATTCGGAACCCTGGATTTCGCCACCATAAACATATTCGCGCAGTACCAGCACGACAGCGAGCTGTACCTTGGTGCACTGCTGCTCCTAATTGCAATCTTCACCAAGTCCGCGCAGTTTCCGTTCCAGGAGTGGCTTCCCGATGCCATGGAAGGCCCCACTCCGGTATCCGCGTTCCTGCACAGCACCACCATGGTGAAGGCAGGGGTTTTCATGGCAATAATCCTGTTTCCGCTGTTCAGCGCCTCCGGACTTCGCCCGTTGATGCTGGCGATAGGGATCGTGACTGCGGTGCTCGCTACGCTTAACGCGACGGTTGAGAGGCACATAAAGAAAGTCATCGCCTACTCCACGATACAGGAGCTTTCGCTGATGCTCGTCGCAGTGGGCAGCGGAGCCGTGATAGCCGCGATATATTTCTTTGTCATACAGAGCTTCTACAAGGCGCTGCTCTTCTTCACCTCCGGAGCGGTAATGAAGTCTACCGGAAGGGAAGACCTTGAGGAGGTCGGCGGACTCGGAAACAACAGGCTCCTGTTCGTATCCACCGCTGTTGGGGTGCTCTCACTCGCGGGCTTCCTGCCACTCTCGGGAGGGTTCTCGGCAGCAGGGATAGATTCCGGTGTCGCCTCGAACATGGCTGTGTACGCGATAATATCCGCGGTGAGCTTCCTCACAAGCTTCTTCATATTCAGATGGTTTACGATGATATCAAAACCGCGCGTGGACCTTGGCACAGTGCTCAGGTACAGGAGCGAATCAAGGCAGATGACGTACACTACGGCTGTGCTTGCGGTGATGACGGTCGCATCCTCTGCGCTGTTCTTTTACATGGTGCCGCTGCTAGCGCTCGGCGGTAGCCAGGCTTATCTCTCGAAGAGCCTTGTGCCGAGTGCCAGCGTTCCCGATGCCATGCTGTCGACGGTGCTGATAGCCGCAGGGGCGCTGCTCGGGTATGTCATGTACAGGCCGGGAAGAACGAGGGTTGCCAGGAAGAGCCATGGCATCCTTGACCTCGTGGTCTACAACAGGAGGGTGGTCGTGTTTGCATACAGGCTTTTTGCGCTGTTCATTTACGAGATAGCTGAAGGGATAGCCCTGTTCGATGCGTACTTGAGCGAATTCGTTGATGAGATAGGGCACTATTCCGTTGTCGCGTCGCGCTACGTCAGGCGCGCGTCGGTAGGCAGGGTCAACCCGTACGTGATAGTATTCGCGGCGGGGGTCGCATTGCTAGCGGTGTACATGTACATGGTGGTTTAATATGCTCACTCTGATATTCTTGGCGCTTTGCGGGATCCTTGTGCTGGGAAACGTACTGGCAAGGATATTCGGGGGCCGCAGAGTGCAATTCTACTTCGACGTTGGTGTGCTGTCGATCATCTCTGCGACTATACTTTACATGATGCTGACCGGATACTCGGACACGATACTGTCCGTGATGGCGATAGACAGGTTCTCGCTGTTCTTCATGCTCATAGCCACGCTTGGCCTTGCGATGGTAGGGACCGTGGCTTACTCTGAGCGCTCGAAGTACGGAGACTTCGCGGTCATGTCCTCATTCTCGCTGATCGGGGCGTACATTGTAGCAGGATCCGTGTCGGTTATATCGATCTTCCTCGGACTCGAGCTCATGAGCGTGGCTTCTATCTTAGTGGTGATTATGTCCAGGAAGAGCATCGAGGCATCGGTGAAATTCTTCATAATGGCATCCATATCGATAGCAGTCCTGGCTCTTGCGATAGTGATGCTGTACGGGGGATCCAACAGCTTCGCGCTGTCAGCCGCACCTCAGGGCGATGTGCTGCTCCTCGCGGCAGTCCTGTTCATAGCCGCGATAGGCGTGGAGGCGTCGATCTTTCCATTCAACGTGCTTATACCGGACATATACGAGGGCTCGCCGGCCTTTGCTACCGGCATGCTTGGGGGCATAAACAAGAAGGTGGGATTCGCGGCGCTGATGCAGGTCTTGCTTCTTGTCTTCGTAAAGTTCGGCTCGCTTCCAATGCTCCTTGCCATACTGTCGGTGCTAACCATGTTGTATGGAAACGTGGCTGCACTGATGCAGAGGAAGCTCAAGAGAATGCTCGCTTACTCCTCGATATCCCAGGCAGGGTACATAGTGATAGGAATAGCCATGGCGCAGCACGGCGGAGTTGCCGCCGCCCTTGTGCAGATATTCGCACACGCCTTTCTGTTCATAGGCGTGTTCGCTATAGTAAGTTGGCTGGAGACACGGAACAGGGTCGAGATAGATGACGTGATAGGCCTGAACAAAGAGAACAGGTTGGCGGCGTTTGCGATGACCCTGTTTCTTCTGTCCATGGCAGGCCTGCCGTTCACTACCGGCTTCATAGGCAAACTTCTCCTGTTTGTCAGCGCCATAAACGGAGGCTTCGCGTGGCTTGCATTGATCGGCATACTGAACAGCGTTATCTCCATTTACTACTACGCTAGGCCGATAATGGCCGCGTACACGATGAAGGACAACGCGGTTCATTCGAGATTGAGACTTCCGCTTGAGGTGACGGTGATAGCCTGCGTGATCATAACGATTGCACTTGGGCTGTTCCCGCAGCCGCTCATAGGCCTCGCGCAGAGTGCAGCAGCAGCGCTTGCCGCAAGGTAGCGTCCTCGTGCTGTCCGTCACGCTTAAGGCTCTGCAGCATGCTGCGCAGATGCCCGCGCACGGCACCGTAAAGCTCCTGGTCATCGCCGCTAAATGGCAGATGCGGTATCTGCCAGTACTCGCTGAAGAAGCGATTGCCCTGGAAATGCACGTACTGCTTAAGCATTCCCGGAGGAAGATCGGATGCAAGCACCAGGTGGTACTGCTTGCCGGCAAGCTCCATGAACGAGTGGAACTTTGACAGGTCTCGCACGATCTGGCCCCGCGGCATTGACCGCATAGGATGCGGCTCTAGCAGCACCGTCTTCCCGTTAACGGTAAGTTCGGTGACAAAATCGGGGGTGTACGTAATCTCCTTGCCTTCTGAATACTTGTGAAGATAGAACCGGAACGGCTCATAACTCGAGGATATGTCCGCCTCAAGAAGACACGTCCGAAACACCTCTTCGTACCTGCTCTTCACCCTCGTCTCCCTTGTCAAAACGGGCATGGACAGCAGCGGCTCGCGCTGCAGCTGGACCCTACTCTCGGCGTTTCGCACCACCATTCTCCCACCGATTACTTTATCCAGCAGCCCGCATTTAAAAAGTTGCGGAGGCATCCTTTTACGTGCGTACACGCGCACAGCACTGGCGGCCTCGTCACGCGGATGTGCAGAATGAGGCACCTGCGCCTGCTATAACGAGGGCAAAAACAATATCTTTATAAAGGAATACAACCATATATACATCAAGTAGTAAAGCGTAAAACGCTAATTCTACAGAGGAAATAAAATGAGAGATTTCGGAAGAAGCGACCGTGCGGACCACGGCGACAGAGGAGACAGAAGGGGAGGCATGAAGCCGAACTATTTCCTTCCAAAGCCTGTAAAGGTTGGGGATGAGATAGACGTAACAATAGAGGCTCAGGCTTCCAAAGGAGACGGAATAGCTAAGAAGGACGGCTTTGTCATCTTTGTAAAGGATGCTAAGCAGGGTCAGTCTGTCAAGGTAAGAATAACAGACGTAAGAGCTAGGTTTGCCCTAGGCGAAATGACTGGTGATGCTGCCCCGGCTGAGGCCGAGGCTGCCTCCGAGTCGATGCCTGAGGCCGACGACTCTGCCTCAGAATCTGAATCAGAAGAGTAAGTAAGCTTTCTTTATTTTACTTCTCTTTTTCTTTTTTTATTCATTTTTACGTTTTTAATCAGGATAAATAATGCGATAGTGTAAACCATGTCGATTTCGCAAAACAGCAGGAAGAGAGTAGCGCTTGACGTAGATGACACGATAGCCGACGTAAGCAAGGGCATACTTGAAAGAATAAACAGGATGCTCGGAACGTCGTACACCATGTCCGACCTGCACGCTTCGGTGGGCACGGACAGGTCGCCAGGCAAAGAGTCCACCATACTGTACCACGACCTGTGGGTGAACAATTACAGGAGCATACGCAGCCTGGTGGACAACGACCTCTTGGCCGAGGTGGCGACGCACTACGATGTTGAACTAGTTAGCAAGAGGGCGGGTCCCGACGGAGAGAGCAGGACGTCTGGCGCACTTGGCGAGTGGCTCAAGCTGCATGGACTGGATTCCTATCCCACAGTGATAGTCAGGGTGGGCACCGATAAGTCTGACCTTAATTACGACATATACGTTGATGACGGGCCAGTGGGTGTCAAGGACAACATGACGCTGTACAGGATATGTGAGCCGGAAGAGGACGCCACGAACGGGCCAAACGTCGTGAGGTGCAGCGATGTCAATGACGCTCTTCGCATGCTGCTCGACGCCGCTGCGAAGGACTGAACAAGATTATTAAATACCAATCCTCAATGTATATTGCAGCAGAAAGGCGGGAAGCTAGGGGTTTCCCTCGCCACAAATCCCCTTCAGGTGGGCCGCATGCCGACAGAGTTTAGTGAATCATGTAAGAGCCTGCAACTAAGCGTTGAGGCCCTGCCTTCAGTGGTAGTTCTGTATATGAACCGGGCCAGGCCGGAAGGAGCAACCCTAAGTATAGAGCCCTTCACGAAAAACGTGACCGGCGTACAAAGAGCTATGCTTTGGAGATACAGGGCTGAGTGGAGGTGCAGTCAACTCTTGCGTGATCATTATGCAATGCCGGCTTCTGCTGCATCAAGGCGCTGGGATCGCCTAGTGGTAGGGCGGCAGCCTGCTAAGCTGTTTGGCTAGAAATGGCCTTCCCGAGTTCGATTCTCGGTCCCAGCGTTCTTCTCTTCGTCTTCGCGCTGATGCGCGAGAAGGCGCTGGTTGCCCAGGTGTCTGAGTGCGGAATACCGCTCTTCCTTGCTCATGTCTGCGCGATCTATTATTTCATCCATCGCGGCAATCACCGAGTCGTACGTACCGGAATTTATCCCGAACGGTATCCTGTCCTTGCCCCCGAGATTGTACGCGAATGCGACAGGATCACGCTGCGCAAGTTCCTTGTCGTATATGAGGCTTGACACGAACGCGAGGGACCGCAGGGTGGCCCGACCCACGCCGCGTATCATGAGCAGCTCCCGGTAATTTTCTGGAGAAACGTCGCTTGCTCGCCTTATCAGCTCTAACCCTTTTTTGCCGATGTCCGCCCTAGGGTCGATGTGATGCCTCGCGGGATACTCCAATTCGCGCACTATGCGAGGATAGTCGGAGAGGGCCTCCACGCTCGCTTCCCGCGCCCAGCCATTGTCCCGGTGTGTGAGATCCACGGTCAGACGACGCAACTCTGACGATACGGAGGCATGCGGCTCGTCGGTTATGTCCTTCTCGTTCAGAAGAGTGCTGTTCCACTGGAAACGCACAGCGGTGTTGCTTGACCGGCTCATTCCCTGCTGCACCACGCCCCACTTGCCATTCTTCGTGAACAGGAAGGTGTGGTGGTATATCCCAAGGTCGTCGTACACCATTGAACCGTCTATCTTCGCGGATAGCCTGCTGTACTCTGCGAAGGGCTCGGCGCGCGAGGACATCGCCATCAGATCTGCGCCTTGGATGATCTCCTGCGGGGTCTTTAATCCCGTCTTTCCCTTGCCCCCTGCAATGAATATATCGCCGCTGTCGTTCATCGCCTCCTTTATGGCGCCCATCGTCACGGTGGTGGTGCCGCTGCTGTGCCAATCGTAGCCTATTGCGCATGACAGGGCCTGGAACCAGTTCGGGTCCGTGAGCCTCGCAAGCAGCTCGTCCGCCCCGTACTCGTCGATTATCACCTCACTTATGGCACGGCTCAGCTTGACCATCCTTCCGAACAGCCATCTTGGTGCCTTGCCGCCGTGTAGTGGCAGACGCGTAACGCCGTGCATGCTGAAACCCAGTGACATCCTCCCACCGCTAAAGCGTGTGGGCTTCCCCTGCGTTTGCAGGATTAGTTCTCGGTTCATTGGAAACTACCCCTGTGGGTCTTATGTCTCCTCCGCGAGCCTGACTTCCCGTATGCCCTA
>JAJZII010000011.1 GCA_021810685.1 Microcaldota archaeon | reverse complement strand
GCTCTGCCATGACACCAGTTACCTCGTCCTTCGTGGGCATCGGCTGGCTTATCAGCGGGCCCTTCTTCAGCGCGACGTCGAGTGCCGCGTATATCGGCCTGTCAGCCTCGTAGAAAAGACCTATCGGGAACTTGCTCTGGTCGGAGTCGAACTCGAACGCCTTCAGCATTGCGGCGTTGAAGTCATGCGGGTCGTGGCCCTTCTCTTCGAGCTTGTAGACCCTCGTCCTGAACCAGTCGTAGGTGTTAGTGTGGTTGAATGACACGCACGGGCTCTGCACGTCTATGAGCGCGAAGCCCTTGTGCTTTATGCCGCCTTCTATCAGCGCCGCTAAGTGCATTGGATCTCCAGAGAAGCCGCGCGCGACGTACGTCGCTCCCGCGGCGAGCGCCACGGCTATCGGGTTTATGGGCCTTTCTATCACGCCGAAGGGAGTTGACTTGGTCTTCTGCCCCATCATACTCGTGGGCGAGGCCTGTCCCGTCGTGAGTCCGTATATCTCGTTGTTCATGACGACGTACGCTATGTCGATGTTGCGCCTTATCGTGTGTATGAAGTGTCCCATACCTATGCCATAACCGTCCCCGTCCCCGCCCACAGCAAGCACCGTCAGCGACTCGTTCGAGAGCTTCACGCCTTCCGCTATGGGCAGAGCGCGCCCGTGGATGCCGTGGATGCCGTAGCTCTTCAGCGTATGAGGCAGGCTAGAGCTGCACCCTATGCCAGAAACCACCACCATGCTGTCTGGGTCTATCTGCAGGTCTGTCATTGCCTTGAGTATGGCTGAATCGACTCCGTAGTCCCCGCATCCGGGGCAGAATATCGGCTTCGTGTCGGACTTGTAGTTTTGTTGAGTCAGCATATAATCACCCATTACTTCTTAGCGCACCTCATCACACCTTCGGCAATCTCGGCGCTGGTAATCGCCTCGCCGTCGTACTTCAGCACCCTGTCCCGCATCTCTATACCAGTGTTCATCATTATCACCTTCGCGAGCTGCGCGGTGGCGTTGCACTCGACATCCACGAGCCTTTTACCAGTGAGGAGCTTCTTCACATCCTCGGAATGCATGGGCAATAAGTAGGAGAACGCTATCAGGCCCGCGTTCACGCCCTGCTCCTTCAGCAGCCCGAGCGCCTCCGTCGCGCTCTCCGTTGTGGAACCGAACGTGACAATGAAGATGTTTGCGCTCTCGTTCACCACGCTGGGCATGTCTATTACGCCGTCGCCAAGCATCGTCTCGAGCTTCTTCATGCGCTTGTCGTGCATTCGCTCGCCGAGCTTCACGTACTCATCTATGCCGGAGAATATGTCGCTGATGAGCCTTCCGTGCTCGTCATGTTCGTCGCTGGATGCCACGAAGGCGGTGCCCTTTGTACCTGGTATCGACCTCGGCGATATGCCGTTCTCCGTAATCGCGTAGCGTTTGAAGTCGCCGTCCTTCGGTGCCTCGGAGACAACCAAACCCCTGTCCACGACCACCTTGTCCGGGTCTATGTCCACGCTCTCGAAGTGCTCAGACAGGAAAAGGTCGAGCAACACGATGACCGGGCACTGGTACCTCTCTGCGAGGTTGAACGCGTTTGCCCCTACGTAAAAGCATTCCTCGACGCTGCGCGGCGCCACTACTATTCTTGGGAACTCGCCCTGCGATGCATGCATCACGAAGAGCAGATCGCCCTGTTCAGTCTTCGTCGGAAGGCCTGTGCTCGGTCCGCTCCTCTGCGACTCCACGACCACAATCGGCGCCTCTATCATGCCTGCGAGGCCAAGGGCCTCGACCATTAGAGAAAAGCCTCCTCCGCTCGTGCCGCACATCGCGCGTACTCCAGCACTGGCCGCGCCTATCGTCATGTTTATCGCGGCTATCTCGTCCTCCGTCTGCTTGAAGAGCACGCCTAGGTTCTCGTGTTTCGCAAACCACTCGAGTATGCTGCTTGCGGGCGTCATCGGGTACGCTGCATAGAACTTGCAGCCCGCGCTGTATGCGCCCATCGCAAGCGCCTCGTTCCCGTCCATGAGGTACTTGTCCTTCGGCCCTTCACCTATCGCTATCTTCTTCTTGAGCGTCGCATTGGACTCGAAGCCGTAGCCGAGGTTGACTGCGTCGACGTTTTGCTTTATGAAATCCGGCTTGTACTTGAACGCGTTCGTTACGGCCTTGTCTATCGTGTCCTCGCTTATGCCCATCAGCTTGCAGACAAATCCTATTGCGACGCTGTTCCTGTAGATGAATGAGCCACCGGTCTTGATTGCCATTTCTGTGAGCGGCATGCTCACTGCCTGCACGTCGGCCCTCTTCTTTGCCGCTTCCTCAATGCCCGGCACCTTGTTGTCGTATATGACTATGCCTCCCTGGCAGACTAGGTGCAGGTTTGTCTCCAGCGAGTCCTTGGTGAGCGAGATGAGCACGTCTATGTCGTTGCCGTACGAGTATAGCTTCTCAGGAGAGGCGCGTATGTGGTGCCAGACGTTGCCGCCGCGTATTACCGACTGGTAACCGCGGTAGCCGAATACGGAAAGGCCGTTGTGGCCAAGCAGCCGCGCAAGAAGCTGCCCTGCAGAGTCTATACCATCGCCGTTCGCGCCACTTATTCTTATAGAAATGCTTTCAGCCATAAAAACACCAAAACGTAAAGTTACATATAAGGTTACCAACAAAGCATTTTATTGATTTCGCGTCTGCGGGGACCATTATGGGTATTATTTCCGGGCTGAAAAACAGGAAGCACGCTCACGACGTGGCTGCCATGGTCGGCAGGGCGAAGCGCATCGAGTCTCTCTTTGACAAGGAGATGAGGCGAATCGGCGTCGATGCAAAGAGCGACGAGGTGGCCATATACTTCAAGAGGTTGGGGATAAGGCGGACGTCAGACAAATCCAGGATACATGATGCTTATATAAAACAGATGAAGGAATGGCACCCCGACGTAAGCTCGAAAGAGGGAGCGCAGGAGAAGGCCAAGGAGCTCAATGAAGCTTATACCGTACTGAGCGGCAAGGACCTGGGCCGCGCATTGAACATTGGGCCTGATGCCGGAAAACAGAAGAAGGGCGTGGCGGAACGCATAATCAAGGAGTACAACGCCGTCAGGAAGCGCGACTACGCGCAGGCCGTAGCCGACATGCGCTCCAGGAGCTCCAGCTATGAAGAAGCGCTGCGGCGTCTTTCCAACTGGGAGGAAAGATATGACAGGACGTGCAATGCCCTGTTCGGCAAGCTCTGGCGCATTGGCGCGGAGCTCAGGGAACTATCCGAACGCAACGCAGCTATGTTGCGTGCAGAGAAGGACGCGAATGCAGAGCACACGCTGGAGGAGAGCCTGCGCAAAATCGAGGGTGTGCACGACGAGTACAGGGCGGCTGAAGCAATGCTTTCAGACGTAATCGGCAGCATAGAGCAGAGCATAGCAAGTTCCGAGACTGAGGCCTTCAGGCGGTCACGCCGATGACTCACACTTCCTGGAGCGCCCGCGCTCGCTCTTTGCCATTAGGTAGAGTCGACAAGAAACGCTGCGATTTGTTGTAGGGAGTGAAGTCTACTGATTTTTTGTTTCCAATTTCAATCAGCCTTTGCCTTTCAAATGTTTGTTTTCTACATATCTGTCAGCAGCTAACGCAACAACGCTCACGATAAGGAAGGCAACTGCACCTAATTTCGTGTATTGTATTATGACTCCTGCCAACGCAGTTATTATCACTGCATATAGCAGTGTGTTAGTTATGTGTCTTTTTAGCCTATATTCCATGTTTATCACGTTAAACGATTCTGTTTTCCATTCGGATGTGCCTTGTTCCATTCATCCCTTAGTCTGTAACAGAGATGTAACCGTCTGTTGAAATGAAGAATCCTCTTACCCAGAGATGGTTCCTTAAGTCGTATTGCTTAATCAGGTCAGGGAAGATTCTGCGAAGCTGTATTGAGGAGTTGCCTTTTCAGAATCTTTACTTTGACCTCTTTCTTACAATAAAATAGGCTAAGCCACTTGTCACCCAAGCAATTACCAATCCGATCCCGACTCCGCGGATATACGCGCTATTCGTAAGATGCCCGATTGCATAAAGCATTACACTCAGAATCAACTCTAACATAGTGAGTGATAGTATAAGCTTCGGATATGTATTTATTGCATCGATATTCGTCTTTATTTTATCCATTTCTTTCACTCTTTCACTGTTCAGGAATACCTGCATTTGGGAACGGTTTTTATTTGACTCCTAGTATAGCTCCGTTCCAATGCCTTTTCAGCCTCTACTCTTCGGTTCCTTTTGTGTATTGCAGATACTTCTCTAGAGAGGTGTCTATAATCCACATCATATACTGAGATTAGAAATATTAAGAATATATTGTCCTCATTTTATAAGACATGTATGTACGCAGCTTATGAGGTTGCACCACCACGGCTTTAAGCTCAGTACTGGGCAGCGCGACTCTGGGTTTGAGAAACCTATACGCTTCCTATTCAGTAAACCTTTTTGTTTTGGAACAATATTTGAGTATCAGTTACACTGGAAGCGTTTCCTGAACTGCTGCATCGCCATCTTTTGTATTTCTACGGGCTGGTGTTTTGGCAATACCGGTAAAGTACGTCCCAATTCGCCCTTTATGAGTGCGAATTGAGCTTTGGAACAGCACCCAGACCAGCTTACGGATTTGTCGCTGGATTTGATGAGAGCTTCTTGATTAAACTTCTTTCCAAGAAGTTTATTGGACTCTGCGGGATTCGCACCCGCGACCCCCTCGTTGCGAACGAGGTGCTCTACTACTGAGCCAAGAGCCCTTGCTGCCTAGGTATATGAGCCAGAAGCGTATTTATTACTTCTTTATGCGATGGTCTGACAGCTTCAGCTTCTCTTCCAGCTGCACCACGCCCCACCGGTGCGCGCCTCGTGGATTATCACCTCTGCCTCTTCCTCCATTGGATAGACGGCCTTCTCAGCGAGGTACCTGACGGATGAAGTTGGTGCGGTGCAGCCGTGCGCACAAATTTTAAACTATGCTTTCAATTAATGGTGACATGCATGCCACTGTCAGCAGAGAAAAAGAAGAAGCTCGAAAGGCTGTTCCTTCCGGTGCTCGGAGAGATAAAGCCATCTGCGGAAGAGATCGATGCGACCAGGGAGTACTCGAACGAACTGATGGGGCGGCTGAAGCGCGTGCTACCCGCTGACGTCGAGATAATACTTGCAGGCTCTGTGGCGCGCGGCACCCAGATACGCGGCTCGTCCGACATTGACATATTCCTGCTCTTCCCAAAGGGCGTGCCGGAGCGCACGATGGAATCAGAAGCGCTGAAGATCGCCAAGAAGATAGTCTCGAAGAAGGACGGCGAAACCTACGAGATAAACTACGCGGAACATCCGTACCTGAAGCTCAAGCGCAAGGGCGGCTTCGCTGCCGACATAGTGCCGGCCTTCAAGATACGGGATGCGAACGATATGGGCACTAGCGTGGACCGCACGCAGCTCCACAACGAGTTCATCAAGGCGCACCTGAAGAAGCACCAGCTCGACGAGGTAAGGCTGCTCAAGTACTTCCTGAAGGAGCATGGCATCTACGGGGCGGAGGCGCGCATATCCGGTTTCTCCGGCTACCTGTGCGAGTTGTTAATATACCACTACGGCTCATTCATAAGCCTGCTCGAAAGGCTCGCCGACGCGAAACTTCCAATAATACTGGACATAGCCTCCAACAAGGCAGTGGAGGACAAAACAGCAGCAGCCGGCCTTTCGAAGAAGTTCGGTTCGCAGCTCATCGTGATCGACCCAACAGACAAGGACCGTAACGTGGCGGCGAACGTGTCTGAGGAATCGCTCGCTAGGTTTATGGTGGCGAGCCGCACGCTAATCGCAAACCCTTCCAAAAAGGCGCTGTCCGGGCCGAGGTATTCCGACACGGCGGCGCGCAAGTGGCTGAAAGGGCTTGTCTTGAAGTACGGAGTCGACGTGCATACACTGGCGTTCAAGCTGCCGCGCATATCAGAGGATACGCTCTGGCCGCAACTCAAGCACCTGGCCGGGTCGGTCAGGCGCGAGCTCTCCGCCTATGGCTTCGAGCCCCTGCTCGTGCTGCAGCACATAGATGGCACCGACGCGATAATATCAGTATTCACGAACAGGGGCGTGGCAAACGCCGCTGTAGTTCTCGGCCCGCCAATCACGATAGCCGACGGCTCCAGACGCTTTTACTTGAAGCACAAGGACGGCCCAAACATATCGATAGAGCAGGGACGCATCTTCTCAATAGAGCAGTCAAGGTTCGGAACCCCTGAGCAGGTGTTGAGGCACGTGATCACCAGCCGGAACTTCAGGTTCCCGTCGTATATAAGGAAGAGCATGGCAGTGCTTCACGGGAAATCGATGCCTGAAAAGTACGCCAGAATGCTGATGGCGGCATACGAGCGCAAGATGAACATCTGACGCCTGCGCTTCACAGCCCGTATGGATTGCCGTTCGCGACCATGCCCATAATCTCGCGGACCTTGTCGTGGGCCCTGAGCTTAGGCTTCGCGGCGCTGACGCCCTCCGCCCTTTTTGTTATGTATGCTGCAACTGTCCTGGCCTCAGCCGCTCCCTCAATCTCGTACAGTTCGCTGCACGCCCGGCTCATAGCTGTGCCGCAGTAGTCCAGCGCTTCGGATATGAGATTCTCGCGCATCTTCTCGGCGTGGTAATGCCTGAGCTTCAGCCTGCTCTCCAGCTTCCTCAGCGAGAGCCTAGTCACCACCGCGATGTCGCATTTTATGCCAAGGTCTGGTGCGAGATGGCCCACCACGAGGACAAGGCCCCCTGCCATCGAAACACGTTTCTTTACGGCTTCGGCGAGCCTTCTGACCTGCACCTCTCGGGAGCCGTGCCATGTCCTTCCAGTGTAGAGGCCGAGCTCCTTTGCCACATCGTTTATCTCTATCACCGAGGAACCGCGCACGGCCTTCGAAAGCATTTTCGCGAACGTGCTCTTACCCGTGCCCGGCGTGCCGGTCACTGCCACGACAAGCCTTCTTGCGCTGCTTTCAGGGGGCAAGGCTAACCACTTGGTCTAGGAGGACATTCAGCTCGTCCCGCGCGGAATCGAGGGCTATGATGGCGCTTGGCTTCAGGTTCACACTTATGACGTAGTTCTTTGCACCGCCGAACAGCCACTCCCCTATGTTGTAGTTCCTGTAACTGTAGCCGACATCAACGACGAACTTCGATTCAGTGACGAGCTTCTGCACGAGCGAGAGCACTGAGTTGTCGACGGAACTTATGTAGAACACCTCGTCCCCGTCGGTGTTCCTCTCCATCGAATCGGGCTTGACTATAGGTACGTTGTTCTGCTTCGTCTGCAGCGAGATATTCTGGCCCAGCTGCTTCGTCACGGAATCGCACTTGATGGCGTCGTCCTCGAAGCTTTTCTTCTCCTCTGGCATCCCGTCTATTGTAGTGTCGACATATACCTTTGCAGCTTCCCTTATGTTGATTATTTTTGTATCAAGGCCTTCAGTGTCTGCATACTTGCCAGGATCGGTAAGCAGATCGCGCAGCGACAGGCCTGACTTTTCCTTGACTGTAGGCTCTAGAATACTTATCAGCAGGTCAGCCTGTCCGCTCCAGTTTTCGGCCATTATAACACCATATATTTTATACTACCCAGCGCAGAATATAAAACGTTATGGTGATTTGGTGGAAAGCGATGACGATTCTATAAAGGCGCGCATAGCCAAGGACCTGTCGCTCTTCGACGAGAGCATAAAGGGCATTGACGCATCTGGCCTGAAGGGCTCTCCGAAGGTGCTTGAGCTGGCGAAGATGTACGCGAGCGACTCGCGGAGCTTCATGGAGAAGGGCGACCTGTACACATCTTTTTCCGCAATAGCGTACGCCCACGGCCTTCTCGACGCTATGAAACTGGTGCTGGAGGATGCCTGACTCTTACAGCGAGGGAAAAACCTCCGTGCTCCACACCGGCGCGTTCCTCAACGCGCAAGCCAGGCTCTCGCGCGACGTGAGCATAGCGCTAGCGAAGGCGCTCGCGCCCAAGAAGGCCAGCGTGCTCGACGCCACGGCAGCTACAGGCATACGCGGCATAAGGTACTGCAAGGAGGCCGGAGCGGCGAAGGCCACGCTCCTCGAGATAAACGCCACTGCATTCAAGGACCTGCGGCGCAATGTCAGAGCCAATAGGACCAAAGGCGCGTCAATGCGCGCGCTCAACACCAGCGTGCAGGAGTTCGCCAACACAGTACATGAAAGGTTCGACGTCGTAGATCTCGACCCATTCGGCAGCGCAGCACCATACCTATATGACCTAATGAAGGTGGTGAAGGACGGCACACTGCTGTCCGTCACGGCAACAGATACCGCTCTGCTGTGCGGCGCCCACCAGCGCGCCTGCCTCCGCGTATACGATGCATGGCCGATGCACAACGTGCTCTCGCACGAGACAGGCCTGCGCATCCTGATAGGCTATGTGGCTCGGACTGCAGCGCAGTTCGACTTTGGCATAGAGGTGAAGCTGGCGTTCACGTACCTGCACTATATGCGGGCCATCGTCGTGGTGAAGCACGGCGCGCGCGCGGTGGACTCGGCGCTGCACGAGATGGGATACGCAATGTACTGCGCTAAGTGCTGCAACGCCTTCCATGCCAAGGGCGCGCTCCCCCAGCTGAGGAAATGCGGCTTCTGCGGCGCGGAGGCCGAAGCTTCAGGCCGCCTTTGGCTCGGGAACCTCTACAGCGACGACGCGCGGAAGGCCCTGGCCACCTATTTCAGAGGCTCCGACGCACCGCCGGAAGAGAAGAAGTTTGCTGATGCCCTTGCCAACGAGCTGGACACGCCCATGTATTACAGCATACCTAAGCTGACGAAGAGTATAGGTGCACCGTCGGCGAGCCCAGTTGCAGTCATGGAGGCGCTGAGGAAGATGGGTTACAAGGCTTCAGGGACGCATCTCGAGAAGTCGTGCATGAAGACTGACGCGCCCATAGGTGCAATAAGACAGGCAGTGGCTGCCGTTTTGGGACTCCAGACCAAAAATGTGAAAACTGCCCCTCTTAAATAGCTTTCGCAGGCCTGATTTGCAATCTGTCGGAGGCACTGTCTTGTTCCGCTTCTTTTTTTATGCACCCATTATCGGAAGCGTGAGGTATAAATATGAGGAGCGGCGCAAATCTATGTGAGGGTGCAGAAGTGGAGGGGGTTACAAATGGAGATGGGTGTAAAAGCAGAGATTAGTCTGAGCAGCGCGGAGGCTGCAAAACGGGACATCTGTGCGATATGCGGGCGCCGCATGGGCGGCAGCGAGGTGAAGTTCATCCTCGCCTCGAAAGCATTCGGCCAGGAGAGGATAGAGCTCTCCAGGAGAATGGCCTGCGTGGGCTGCTACGCGACGATGGTGCCGAAGAGCAGGGCCAAGAACAGGGTCACTCAGAAGCATGGCGCCTTCAGCCGCATGATGAGCAAGCGCATAGCGCAGAGCATGATGCAGGCATAATAACGCTTGCGGCAATCCCGGAGTCAGCGATAGATTCTTCTCGCTCTCTCGTAGGCTATGCCATTCGAATTGTTTGCCTAGCTGTGCCTATGACTGTGTGTAGCCGTTCTCCCAGTTAGCAGTGAACACCACTCCACCGTTCGTCTGGCCGTTGTTGTTGTTTCCGCTGTAATCGTGGGCGTTGCCGTTGAGCGGCCACCAGCCAACGAGGTGCTGGAGGTCGATAGGGGCTCCTCCGATTCCTTCCTGGTAGAGCGCAGTTATCTCTGGCTGGGAGAGGGAGGTGTTGTAGACCTGTAAGTTAGACATCATACCTGACATATAGTTCTGAAACGAACCGCATGCATATTCCGCACCAACAGTAAAGAAATAGCCGGGATATACACTTACGGCAGGAAGCCCGCTTGCTGAACCCACTGATTGCCCATTGCTATACAAATTTCCATAGCCGCTTGTATTTTTGGTAACTACAACAAATGTCCATTGGCTTGGATTTTGAATGTAAGAATATGCCTGGTCGTTGTGCGTTCCATAATCTTCTACGCTTCCTCCTGTTATACGTATTTCGTCACAGTAAGCTCCGTCAAATAATTTTGATAAACTTGAAGTTTTAGACCAAACAGCAACAGTAAAGGCATTACTTGCATTGACAGAAAGCAGCGAGGGGCTGTTAGTGATTCGTACATAACTGCTCTGCCCATTAAACTGCGCCACATACTGCGGCAGCTCGCCGTTGCATACACCCTCAGTACTTATGAATTGCGTGCTTCCCGGCCCGTTTGGCCTGAAGACCTGGCAGGAGCCAGGAGACGCCTTCGGCGCGAAGGTGTTGCTGCTGAAGACCCCGAGCTGGAAGAGCGCTGCAAGTACTATTGCTATTATGAGTATGGCCCAGCCGTAGGTCATCAGGTACTCCATCGCTGACTGCGCGCGCATGGTAGATCACGGCATTGGTATATGCAGTATATGCCAGCGTCGCATTTTAAGCTTTGCTTATCTTTGCTGCGGGTTTCTTTGCGTTGGCGCCTTTCTTGGAACTTTTGCTTTTGGCAGCGGGCTTCTTCTTTGCCGGGGCGTTGGTTTTCTTCTGCTCTTTCTGCCTCTTCGCCTCCTCGGCCTTCGCCTTCTTGGCCTCGAGCGCTTCCCTGAACTCCTTCTTTGTGACGCAGTTGGGGTCTAAGTCTATCTCGAACGGCGGCCTGCCGCGCCTTATCACCTTCACTATCGGTGTGTGGCAGTATTGGCAGACCTCGTCAGTAGGGACGATCTTCGCCATCTGCGGGAGCGGATATGAAGTGGTGCACTTAGGGTAGTTGGAGCACGAGACGAACTGCTTGCCGCGCACAGATTTCCTTATCAGCAGGTCGCCGCCGTCGGTGGGGCACTTGCCGACCGTGTTCGCGGCCGCGAAACTGCTCTTCATGGCGTTCGCAATCTGGGCCTTGTTCCTGTCGAAGAGCTTGATCGCCTCCATAAGCATCTCCTTGCCCTCGGCTATCACCTCATCCTCAGTCTTCGTGCCCTTCGCTATGCCCTCCATATCTTCCTCGAGCTTCTTCGTGGTCTCGTCAGTAACAATCATCTCGCAGTTCTTCTCGAGCGTCTTGTATACTGTCATGCCGAAGTCCGTAACCTTTATGCTGGAGCCCTCCACGTAGTTGCGCCTGAATAGTGTGTCGACTATGCCTGCCCTCGTGGCCTTGGTGCCGAGACCGCGCTTCTCGAGCTCTGAGATTATGCTCGCCTTGGTGTAGCGCCGCGGGGGCTGCGTCTGAAGCGCGCGGGCCTCTATGCTTTCGGCAACAACGCGCTCCCCTGCATTGAACTGGGGCAGCATGCGCTCGTCCATCCTCGCGAACGGGTAGTAGTCCAGCCAGCCCTTCGCCTTCACGATGGATCCTGTCACTGAGAACGCCTCGCCGCCGAAATCAAGCGTTACCTTCGTGCGCGCCACGAGCGCGGCCTCGGCGAAGCATGCCAGGAACCTCCTTGTTATGAGGTCATAGAGCTTTGCTTCCTGGGGCGAGAGGGCCTTAGGCATGACGCCGGTGGGAAATATGGCGGGGTGCGCCTCGTCAGTCTTCGAGCCCTCCGCAGGCCTGAAGCGTTTCGTCTCTATGAGCTTCGAAGCATGCTCGGAGTAGTTAGGGTTCTTTGCCAGGTCCTCGAGTATCCTCGGCAGCCCCAAGGACGGAGGCAGCTTCTGCGACGATGTCCTCGGATATGAGATGTATGAGCGTTCATACAGTGCCTGCGCCAGGGCGAGAGTCTGCGACGGGTCGAAGTGCAGCGCCCTGCTCGCCTCCAATTGCAGCGACGTCAGGTCGAACGGCGGCCAGGGCCTCCTCTGCTCCTCGGTTTCGTCGACGTCCTTGACGGCGCCGTGCTCCGCGTTCTCAGAGGCTGTCTTCTGAGCGGCGTCTGCTACAGGCTTCTCGAACATGTCTCCGCGGTTGTTGAGGAACTCCACGCCCTTGACGTTGGCAATAACCTTCCAGAACGGCTTCGGGACGAAGGAGGTGATGTCCAGCTCGCGCTTGGCAAGCAGCGCCAGCGCGGGTCCCTGCA
>JAJZII010000010.1 GCA_021810685.1 Microcaldota archaeon | reverse complement strand
TGCCTGCCTGCGCACCGCGGCGAGGAGATAACCGACGATGTAATCGACGGCCCGAGGAGCATAGTATGGGAGCAGGCGAAGAACAAGATGCTCATAGCCAAGGCAGTGCTGCTCTTCCTGTCGCTGGAGCGCTGACGCTATACTTTTTATTTCTTGTCTGAGATGGCTGGACGATGGGACTGATAAAGAGCGTAGCCATACTCTCGCTGGTCATCGTGGCCGTGATAGCAACGGTGTTCGGCATATCGAGCCTTCTCCGCGGAGCACAGGGTCAGAGCGTCACGCAGGCGCAGGCGGAGCAGTTCGTGCTCAACGATTTGAGGCAGAGCAGCCCCGGCGCCGACATAACTATCATAAATGTGACCAGCTCGACGCTCAAGGCCGGTAGCTGGGACGTAGTAGTCAGCGTCGTATCCAACGCCACCACTCCATGTCCGACGTTCCTCACTGAGCAGTTCGACTACCCTGCGGTTACTTTGGTTCCGAGCGTCGAGGACCTCTACACCAGCGGCTGCAAGGTGTACGGACTGGCCAATGCACCTAGCTATGTGATAAGCGCTGCGCCAGTCGCAATAACGCGCGCCTACGACTTCGGCAATTCAACCATCCTCGATTACATCGGTGCCCACATGAACGACGTGGTTGTTCACGCCAGGCTATATACTGTCTTGAACGCCAGCGCTACGCCGCTTGCAAGACAGTTCAACGATACGTGGCTCATAAACTATAGTGCGTCAGGCGCGCCAGTCTCACTCCATGTGCTGATGGACAGGTCGGGCATCTCATTGCTCGGGATGTACACGCTCAACTCGACCGCTGGCTGATATCAAACTACATGAAAGTTTATTAGCCTTCATAATAACATCTATGTTGGCTATGTTTGAGTACCTTGGTAAACTGCTTCTTCCGCTCTGAAACACGGTTGACCGCGCCTGTGCCCAGCACTACAATTAACGTGCCGATTTGCAAAAGGCTTTTAAGCGTTCCTAGATAAATTTATCTTGACCAAGTGATCTTCATGAGCGACCTTGTGAACGACATCCTAGGTGGTAGCACCAGCACCAGTAATACCAACGCCGACGAGCAGTTGGGCTCTGCGCAGATAAAAATCGTGACGGCAGGCATAGGTGGCGGCGGAGGCAACACGATCAACAGGCTCGTGAAGACTGGTGTCAAAGGCACCGAGTTCGTCGCAATCAACACGGATTACCAGCACTTCAAGATTCTCGACGACAGGATACAGAAGATTCTCGTCGGAAAGAGCATAACGCGCGGACTGGGCGCAGGCGGCGACCCGACCGTAGGCGCAAAATGCGCAGAGGTCGACAGGCCTGCGCTAGAGAAGGCCTTCGAGGGTGCGCAGCTCGTCTTCCTGTGCGCCGGAGAGGGCGGCGGCACAGGCACGGGAATAATGCCCGTGGCTGCACAGATAGCCAAGGAGCAGGGTGCTATAGTCGTGGCCATGGTCACGTACCCGTTCGACCTGGAGAGGCTCAGGAAGGTCAAGGCCGAGGAGGGCATACAGAAGCTAAGGCAGTTCAGCGACAGCGTGATAATCCTGGACAACAACAGGCTCGTCAAGCTGGTGCCGAACCTGCCAATGAACGATGCGTTCGCGATGGCGGACGAAGTTCTTGCCAAAGCTATTGGAGGGCTCGTATGGACTATAACCCAGCCAAGCATGATCAACATAGACTTCGCCGACGTGCGCAGCATAATGGGCAACGGCCAGGTCGGCTTCATCGCCGTGGGCAACGGGAAGGGCCCTGACAAGGTGGGCAACGCTGCGGAGAGTGTGCTCAAGAACAAGCTCCTGGACGTCGACTACGAGAACGCGAAGGGCGCGCTCATACACATCTCGGGCGGGGCGGCGCTCACGATAGGCGACGCAATCAAGGCCGGCGAGATAATAACCGACCGCATGGACCCGAAGGCCAACGTCAAGTGGGGCGCCAGGCTCATACCAGGCTACGACGACCAGATAGAGATAGTGGCCATCGTTACCGGGGTCAAGGGCTCGAGCATAGTAGGCAAGTTCGAGGAGAAGCAACGCAACCCGTACAGCGACCTCGAAATCATAGGCTGACCAGGCCAATAACAATCACGCTCAGGTGACCAAATGGTGGACAGAGGACTCGAAGACGAATTCGTAGCGAAGCTGGCGGTAGTCGGCGTAGGAGGCGGCGGAAGCAACCAGGTCAACAGGCTTTATGGCATTGGCGCGAAGGCTCCCACAATAGCAATAAACACGGACGTGAAACACCTCAACATGATTCACGCTGACAAGAAACTGCTCATAGGCAAGGAGATAACGCGGGGCCTGGGCGCAGGCGGCTTCCCAGAAGTGGGAATGAAGTGCGCCGAGGCGAGCCAGACTGAGATCATGGACGCGATAAGCGGCTACGACATGGTGTTCATAAGCGCAGGCATGGGCGGAGGCACTGGAGGGGGCGCTGCACCCATAGTGGCGAAGCTCGCCAAGGAACAGGGCTCGCTCGTAGTCGCATTCGTTACATACCCATTCGCGCTGGAGCGCAGCAGACGCACCAAGGCCGACTGGTCGCTAGAACAGCTGCGCAAGAACGCAGACACCACCATACTGATAGAGAACGAAAGGCTGCTGAGCTACGCACCGAACCTGCCGATAGAAAAGGCCTTCGAGCTGGTCGACAACATAGCGACCAACGCCATCAAGGGCATATCAGACACGGTCATGATGCCGAGCCTGATAAACCTCGACTTCGCCGACGTGCGCACAGTTCTGAGGGACGGCGGCACCGCGGTGATAAACCTGGGCTTCGGCTCAGGTCAGGACAGGGTGGCGAAGGCAGTCAAGAGCACGCTCACACACCCATTGCTCGATGTGGACATGTCCTCAGGGAAGAGCGCGATGGTGCATGTGTCAGGCAGCCAGTCCATGACAATAGAAGAGGCGACGACCATAGGCGCCCGGGTAACTGAAAACCTGGACCCGAAGGCCAACGTGATCTTCGGTGCCAGGCTGACGCCCGACATGAACGACCAGATACGCGTCATGTCTATAGTCACTGGCGTGACCCCCAAGTTCAGCGAGGCACCACGCGTGGCAGCGAGCGTTTCCATGGCGAACGCAGAATTTCTTGCCGGGATAGGTCATATCTATTAAGAGCGAGAGGCGCGCACAGATGCACGGGCCTTACAGCCTGTGCACTTTTATATCTTTGCGCACCAACTATCTCTGCGGTTCTGCTCTAGAATCTAGGGTGCTCTATCCTCTAGTACAGACAGCGGTGTTTTATCATGACTGAAGAAGACGTAATGAAGATGACGATGAAGGACGTGCGGATCGGCCGCTACGTAGTAATTGACGGCATACCCTGCAAGGTCGTCGACATAGAGACCAGCTCCCCCGGCAAGCACGGCTCGGCGAAGATGCGCGTCACCGCAATAGGTATATTTGACGGACAGAAGAAGACGCTGCTAAACACGAGCCACGGTGACGCCGAGGTGCCCGTGATAAAGAAGAAGCGGGCGCAGGTCGTTTCTGTGAACGGACAGACTGCGCAGCTTATGGACCCGGAAACTTATGAGGTATTCGATCTGCCCATACCTGAGGAGCTTTCGGGCAAGGTCAATGCCGGCGCGGAAGTCGAGGTGCTCGAGGCGATGGGTCGCCGTGCAATATCGCGCACGATAGGCGCCGGGGAGTGATGGTGGTCAGATGGAACTCAAGATAACCGACGATAAGGAGAACGCGCTGATGGGAAGGCGCGAGATAGCGTTCTACATAGACGGAGAGGAGAAGACGCCGGCTACCGTCGAAGTGAAGGTGGAGCTGTGCAAGAGGCTTAACCTCGACCCGGACAGCACCATAGTGACGAAGGTGCAGCAACGGTTCGGCATCAGGCGCGTCGAGTGCACCGCGCACTCCTACAAGGAGAAGGGTGCGCTGGAGCGCAATGAGCCTGCGCACATCATCGAGCGCGAAAAGAAGAAGGCGGCGAAGCCAGCCGGTGGGAGCACCGATGAACAGGTGACCGCGGAAGCGGAGCAGAAGCCGAAGAAGGCGCAGCCTGCACCGGAGCAGGCAGCAGAGTCGTGATTCAATGGCGGAGAAAAAGGAAAAGAAGAAAGAGTTCAAGCCCTACAAACCGGGCAGGGCATGCCCGAAGTGCAGCTCGAGAATGGCCGAACACTCGGACAGGTTCTCGTGCGGCAGGTGCGGCTACACTGAATTTAAGTCCCAGAAGAAGCAGGGTGCATGATTGCAGTCGAGCAAGCGAAGGCTGAGGCGCAGGATGGCGCCAAGGCGCCGCGCCGCGAGAACATCCACGCAGTCCTATTCCTATGTGTTTGAAAGGCGCAATCCCGGTATAAAATATATTTTCTATGCTGGCCTTGTCATAACCACAGCCCTTGCGTTCGTCATATTCGGGGTGCTGTACACTTCTGGCGCAATCGGCACGACAGCGGCCGAGATAGGCTCGTCGATAGCGCTGTCGCTGTTCTTCATGTTCGCCGCATTCTCCTACCTGCTCGCGAAGGGAAAGACGCTCAGGCAGGCGGTGGCGAGCCTCGGCCTCTCGAGGGCAGGGCTGACGCCTAAGAACATGGGCATTGGCCTGCTGCTCTTCTTCGCGGTGCTGGCCATCGAGCTGGCGCTCGGCATCTTCCAAGAAGTAACTGGCATAAACCTGCCCACCAACACCGCGGCCATATTCGCCGGAATGCCTGCATACTTCCTGGCGTTCGCCGTGATCGTCGCGCCGTTCGACGAGGAGGTGCTCTTCAGGGGCTTCCTCGTGCCGAGAATCGGTATAATAGCGAGCGCACTGCTCTTCGGCTTCCTGCACCTGCTCAGCTACTGGTCCGTGTCAGAGTTCATAGCGGCGTTCGCTTTCGGCCTGATGGCAGGCTACGCCTACAGGCGCACAGGATCGTTGTACGTTGGCATGTTGGCGCACATATTGGTCAACCTCCTGGGCTTCCTGGCCCTCTTCGGCGTATAGTGGTCGCATGACCCTGAAGGTTATCTTTATCGAGCCGATGTACCAGGTTAACCTTGGGTACGCTGCGCGCGTGCTGAAGAACTTCGGCGTGGCACGCATGTACTTAGTAAGGCCGAAGTGCAACCACACAGGCAAGCAGGCGGTGAAGTACTCGAAGCACGCGAGGGACCTGCTCGAGAAAGCGAAGGTATGTGCCTCAATATCTCAGGCAACTGGCCCCGCCTTCAGGGTGGGCACAACTGCCATATGGCACAAGGCCGAGCGCGGAATGTTCAACGTCTACACGCCGCGTACGCTCAAGCGCGTGCTGCGCAAGGTCCACGGCCGCGACGTCGCGCTGCTCATAGGCAGGGATGGCACTGGCCTGACGAAGGATGAGCTGGCAGCGTGCGATGCGACAGTTTTCATACCTGCCGCGAAGGGCTATCCGACGCTCAACATAACGCACGCGCTCGCCATACTTCTCTACGAGCTCGCGGATGCTGTGGAGGTCGAGCGGACCATAGCTGACCTCTATGCAACCCCTAAGGAGGCGCAGGTTGTGAAGAAGCTCTTCGAGTCGCTCGTGCGCTCGAGGCATGACATACGCGACAAGCGTGCGGTCAGCGATGCGTTCGCGCACCTGCTCGACAGGGCATCGCCGACGAAGCAGGAGCTCAGGACGCTATCGGTCGCGTTCTCCAAGCGCGCCCTAAAGGAAAGGAGAAGCGCCAGAAGTGCCTAGCGCCTGCCTGCTTCCTGCAGGTTGTCGAGCCCCGACTTGACTGAGTAGAAGAACCGTTCGCTGGCCTCCGGGTCTCCGGCGCTCATCAGCACAGTCTCGTTCTCGTCAGGATCCAGCGCCTCGGATATGAATGCGTTCTCATCACTTCCTACTATACTGCTGTCGTGGCTGGCGTATACGAACAGCGGACCAGGTGACTGGCCGTCCTCATTCCTGGCCTTCTCCATGACGCTATCGTAGAGGTGCCTGTCGACTTTCATGGCCAGTACGCGTCCGTTTCCCCTGATGGCAGTGTTTATCGCGCTGACCTTCGTGTTCAGGAACGCGCCAGTTATATCCGCTATCTGCGGCGCATCCTCCAGCGCCTTCCTGTTCTTTACTACATACTTGCCACCTGTCCTGTCGAACCTCTGTATGAAAATTCCGACGGTTACTAGTGCAGCTATCGCAAGGTAGTAAGGATAGATTGGCTCCCCGAAGAGGAGGTTCGCGAACAGCATCGTCATGAAAGGTGACAGAAAGTAGAAGTTCGTCACAAACGTCGTCTTCAATGTTCTGAAGGCGCTGTAGTAGAAGAACGGCATTGCTATGTTGGTCACCAGCCCTATGTACGCGATTGCCACTATCGACGGAAGTTGTAGTGCGGGCAGATGTCCGCCGCTGTACAGGAACAGGACGAAGGATATCGCCAGCGCAACGGTGTTGAACATGAACATGGTACTCTCCATGTCTGTGTTGTATCTCTTCAGGAAGACGGTCGCAAATGCCGAAATGAGCGTCATGGCGACTAGGAAGAGCACTATGCTGCCGTTTGCTCCAGCAAAGAGCGAAGTTCCACCGGCGCTAAACGCTATGTATATGCCAAGGAAGGCCAGCAAGAGCGCCGTAATCTGTATCTTGGAAATATGTTCCCTAAGCAGGAATGGTATGAAGAGCAGCATGAGCAGCGGCTGCATCCTGTAAAGCACAGTTGCGAGCGAGGCGCTCACGAACTTCTCTGCATACACTATGCCATAATCAACGAACGCTAGGTTGATAAATCCTACAGCACCGATGAGGAGGAATTCTTTAGGGTTTCTCAGGTATTCCTTTAGCTTGCCTATCTTGCCCTTAGCTACGACCAGCAGGAGCGAGGCAGGCATGGCCATGAGGAACGCCAGGAACAGGAACGCGAAGATGTTGACTCCCTGGGTGTCAGCCACTTCCAGCGCCAGGGGGAAGAGCGCGCCGAATATGAGCGCCGCAGTTATGAATATGTAAGCCTTTGTCTTTATCATCATTGCATCGGGACTAATAAGAAATGCAGGAATATAAATGCTCCATATTTATACAAAATCGATACATTTCTTTGTTATTATGAAAAGTATATAAGCTTTGGCACGCAATCGCCATCATGGCTGGCGAGTACAAGATTGAGAGCAAGTTCAACACGGCATACAGCATGCCTACACGTAAAATAGTGCGCATGCTGTCTGAGGACGCGAGACTCTCGGTGACAGAGATGGCCAAGCGGCTCTCGCTCTCCAGGCCCTCGGTGAAGGAGAAGCTCAGAAGGCTTGAGACCGATCTCGGCATGAGGTACACGCTGGAGGTGGACGAGCAAGCCATGGGCTTCACGAGCCCCCACCTTATAAACATAAAGTTCCTGAAGCAGCCCAACTACCGGAAGATAAGCGAGCTGCTGCTCAAGTCTTACATACCCCAGCTTGCGCTCGTAACATCAGGCTCGTACGATATGATAGTGTACGCCAACGCCTTCTCAACCCGCGAGTACGCACAGTGGGACAAGAGCATGCGCATATTGTTAGGGGACTACGCTGCGGAATGGAAACCGTCCGAGGTTGTGCACAGGCAGCTTGGGTTCTTTCCCCTGCGCGGCGAGGCAATAGACAGGGCCAGGATAGAAGAGAAGTACAAGCCCATGCTGAAGCTCCTGAACAACAATTCAAGGATCTCGTTCCAGCAGCTCTCGAAGGAGCTTGGCATGCACTTCAACACCGTCAAGTACAACTACGACAAGCTAATGAGTATGGGTTACATCAAGCGACCCACCGTGACGCTGCCTCTGCTTAAGGACATAACATTCATATCCTTCTTCTCCCGCTATACTCCAGTGTACGGGTACGAGAGCAGTTCTTCCAACGCGAGGCTGGCCTTCATGACCGACGACCAAAATTCGCTGGTGAGCAGATATATCATATGCGCCCCCTTGATAGGTTCCGACGACTTCTTCACCATGGGTGCATTCGACAGCCACGAGGTAGCGTACGAGGCCGACATCAAGTACCACAAGAGCCTCTTCACGAAGCACAACCTGAAGATGAGGTACGGGGACGTGAAGGAGGTGCTGTTTGGGAGGCTCCCAATAAGAAGCGTGGACACGAAGAAGGAGTACGCTACAATCGTGTGGGACCCGAAGGTCGGCGACTGAATTGCCCTGTCAAGATGGTTGAAGTGGACAATGGTATCTACTACATAGCATAGGTTGACTGGACCTTCGGTTCCTCATCCCAGAAAGAAAAGAAAAAGGTGTGACGCAGGCCAGCAGGCCGCGTCCAGTCACTTGCTGTCAGGTTTCTGCTTCTTTATGATCTTTACCTTGGCAGGCGTCAGCAGTACCTTGTCGACATCTATCATCGCGATGTCGCCGTTCTGCTTGCCAATGTAGTCCTTGAGCGTGTCGATCATACCCTTGAGCGTGTTCTGCCTCTTAGACATCTCGGCTATGTTGAGAAGGATGATGTTGCGCTTCTCCAGCTCGGCCTCTATCAGGGCTATGTCTGCCTCGTCCTTCAGCGCCACTGGCTTCACGTAGAAGTCCGCCGGCTCGTTCAGCACGTCGACATTCTCCATCTCAGCGGAGTTCATGTATTCCTCGACATTGAGCTCCTTACCCATCCCAAGGCCTTTGCCAAGCCTGTCAAAAATACCCATATAATACACCATTTCCGTCGGTCACGGTATATACCATGTTAGACTTTTTAAACCTTTCTGTGAGAGTTAGAGGATAGGAAGTGCATTTTACGCCTCGGTGAAAAGCAGTTGCCGAATACACGGCAAGCTTTAAAAAGATGCCATCATATGCTTACAGAGGAAATGATACAGCTCAAGAGGGTCTACGATAAGGCCGAGATAAGGGACGGCACGCGCATCCTCATTGACAGGCTTTGGCCCCGCGGCATACGCCGCAGTACCTCGACCGTTGACCTGTGGATGAAGGACGTCGCCCCTACAAAGGAGCTGCGCAAATGGTACATGCATGAGCCGGACAAGTGGTCCGAGTTTCGCAGACGGTACATCGCTGAACTGCGCGACAGCCGCGCTTTCCTCAAGCTCGTAGATCTAGCACTCACGACAGACCCCCTCACTTTGCTCTACGCGTCGAGGGACACAAAGCGCAACAATGCCGTGGTGCTGTTCTCAATGCTCAACCAACGGCTGAAGAAGCTGAAGGGCACTGACGCCTGAATGACTAAACAATCTTTGCTATGAATCTGTAGTGCTCCTTCATCATGCACCTGTCCATCACGAACGGCATGCCATGGCCCTTGGCTATGCGTGCCGCCTCCTCGCTGACTATGCCCTCCTGGAGCCACAGGGCCTTCGCTCCGATCCTGAAGGCTTCCTCGGCGATGGCAGGTGCCTCAGGCGCAGGTCTGAAGACATCAACCACGTCTATTGGCTCCTTTATGTCAAGGAGCTTCGCGTAAGCCTTCTCCCCGAGTATATTGTCCGCGTTCGGGTTGACAGGTATTATCCTGTAACCATTATTTTGCAAATACATCGGCACATCGTGGCTGGGCTTGCCTGCGGTCCTGGAGCAACCCACTACAGCAATGGTGCGGCATATTTTGAGTATGTGCTCCGCGATTCTGTCAACGTCGTCCATAATACCAGATTTGGCTTGGCTGGAAATCTTATTAAGTGTTGGGCGTGATAATGATATCATGGCATACGCGATAATCGACACGAGCTCTATACTCTTCGGTTTCTCCTACAGGAAGGACGCCTTCGCCATTGCGGAGCGCGCGTTTTCCGGCCTGGAACCATTGGTTTCGAGAGGTACGCTGCGCGAGCTTGAGAAAGCATCGAGCAACAGGGGCGCAAAAGGCGCCGCGGCCAGGGTGGCCCTCTCAATACTAAAACTTAAAAAGATTAGAGTTGATACTAATACGGGCAATGTCGACTCCTGGATAATCAGGAAGGCGGCCAGCATGCCGGGCACGGTCGTCGTTACCAACGACACCGAGCTGCTGATGAAACTCAAGTCTTTGGGGGTGCGGACCGCCAAGCTCTCAAAGAGTGGCAAGCTGAGATGACTGCCCGAACACTGATTGTGCTCAAACGGTGAAACCATGTATAACATGTACACAGTTACAGACACGTTCAAGCTCGCACCAGAGTACTTCGACAAGGACATAGAGAAGGTCGCGACCGAAGTTCTGGAGGGCAAGTACGAGGGCGTCATAGACAAAGGTATGGGCGTCATAATAGCCGTGTTCAACGTCAGGGACATAAGCGACGGGATAATCTACCCGGGTGATCCAGCCACGCACCACTCTGCCAAGTTCGACGTGCTGGCGTTCATGCCGAGGATCGACGAGGTCATAGTCGGCGAGGTTACCGAGCTCGTGGAGTTCGGCGCCTTCGTGCGCATAGGGCCCATGGACGGCCTGGTGCACGTCTCTCAGATAACTGACGAGTTTCTCACGTACGACAAACGCGTGCCAGCCTTCGTCTCAAAGCGCAGCGGCAGGAGCCTCAAGAAGGGCGACGTGGTCTATGCGAAGATATCTACCGTGAGTATAAAGACGTCGGTAAAGGACTCGAAGATAGCACTTACAATGAGACCTGAAGGTCTAGGGAAGCCGGAGTGGGCCTCGATGAGCGAAGCGGCAAAGGCGCGCAGGGCCAAGGGCTCGAAGGGCAAGAGGTGATGTTATGGAAGAGATGGTCTGCAAGAGCTGCAGGATAATAATCAGTCACGGGGGCAAGTGCCCGCTCTGCGGGTCCAGCGACCTCACGTCACGCTGGAACGGCTACGTGATAATGCTGAACGTGGAAAGGTCCGACATAGCCAAGAAGCTGGGTCTCAAGGTGAACAGCACCTTCGCCCTGAACATAAAGGAGTAGGCAATCAGCCCGTCTCCTCTTGGCTTCCGGGTGCGTTCCCGTCCTCATGCCCATGCTCGTGGATGTGTTCCTCTGCGGAACCTATGGCACTGCTCCTTAGGTATTCCTCCCTGACCTCTATCTTCTCAATGTTTTTCAGGTAAGAGAATATGGAAGCCATAGCACTGGCCCTATTCACGAAGTAGTCTGCGTTCTTCTTCACCTTGTCGCCGAAGTACATGTCGAGCTTCTTGTCCTTCAGGTCTATGGAAGTCGGTTCGACGTCGTATGTCCTGCATAGAGCCCCAACCCTCTCGCTCTCGCTGCTTAACTGCTTCACCACCTTGACTTCATACTTTATCTCCTTGCCTGCGTCCGGGTGGTTCGCATCGACGACCACCCTTCCGGAGCCGACGCTCTTCACAGTTGCGGTAACGTTGTCGAGGTTTATGCGCATGCCTGGGTACGGGTCTATGCGTTGCGACCTGAACTCCGAAAGCGGCATAACCCTGACCAGGTCCTCGTTCCTTGTACCGAACGCCTCCTCCGGCTTCAGCGTGAATCTCTTCTCCTGGCCTACTCCCATATCCCTGATCTCGCGCTCTAAGCCCTTCACCACTGCGTTGGCCCCCAGCACGACGAGTACCGGTCCGTAGTGAGAATCCTTGCTGTAGATATTCGCGTCTTTAGCGGTCTTCTCGCTCGTCGTCGCAAGTATGCTGTCATCTGCTGCGTCACGCGCAGTGTACTCTATCTCTACAAAGTCTCCGTCCTTGAAAGCCATCTCTAAACACCTTTGTTGTGCGCCGGCGAAAGAAGACGCGTTAGCGAATGCCTGCCGGCAGGTTCCTTTTCCCGTATAAGTATAAAAGCCTTAAAGTCATATGTAAAGATTGTATCCTTCCAAGCAGAAAAGCAGGAGGCAAAGCGATGTTTCAATGGCAAGCACAAAAGCTCGTGGCTACATGATGCTCATCGGCACAATAATAGTGGCCGTCATGTTCGTAAGTGCATACATGGTTTCGAACAATTCGACAGGGAATACTACATCAACTACATCAATCAGGCAGTCGTGCACGTCTGGTCCGTGGGTGAACGAGAGCGTGCCTGCCACGCTCAACGGGTACGCGAGCGGCTTCTCGCTGACAGTAACAAATAGCGCCTCGGTGGTGAACAGCACCTCAACGCTGCTAAACTCAATGGTCAGCAATGGACTGATAATAGAGGTAACGCCCAATAACAACGCCTTTGACATATTGTCCGCGAACGACTCTGCCCCGTATGCGATATACAGCGCGCTCTCCTCAAGCATAGGCGCCAACGCGATAACCGGAACATCAGCCAAGGCATCCGTCAGCCTGCCCAGCACGTTCGTCGTGTCGTTCTCGGGCTCTTCCGTGCGGATAACGCCCACGACTACCAAGTACCTAATGCCTGTCAGCTCGATAGAAGCATTAGGGTCGACGGTGCCAGTCAAGGTACTCACGCTGCTCACCTCAACGGGTGGCGTATGCGGAAACATGACCGTCACGTACGCTTAAGCCAGGTGCGAAGATGCTAAGCAACAGCATTAAGGAACTCGTGCGCAAATACGCGGCGAAGAACGCCTTCCAGTACGGCAAGGCGAACGAGGGCAGCGTCTTCAACAAGGTGCTCTCGAAGGCGCCCGAGGCGAAGTCTGACATGCAGGAGCTTCGCACCGCAGTGAAGCAGACGGTCGAAGCAATCAACCAGATGGATTTGGCGGCGCTCAAGGAGCTATACTCTGGATACGACGAGGAGTTCACCGCCGAGGAGCAGGCCAGAGCAGAGCGCACCGCGAAGCCGAAGATGAAGCTGGAAGGTGTGATAGAGGGCGTGTTCGCCGCAAGGTTCCCGCCCGAGCCTAGCGGCTATAT
>JAJZII010000009.1:12583-14542 GCA_021810685.1 Microcaldota archaeon | reverse complement strand
CAGATTCTCCGAAGATATCGATTTTACTTATTCCAAAATCGCAGACGCAACAGGCAGAAACAGATTAGACGCTAAAATCGAAACTGCGTTAAAGAGTTTTGGGATTCAGTACAGCGTAGAAAATAGTGAAAAACGCTATGCAAAGGACGGCGATATTGTAAGGGGTTTGAACTACAGCATAAGGGTTAAAGGTCCGTTAAACGGCAAGTCCGGCGAACTGCAAAATATAAAAATAGACATAAGCTTTAGGGATGATTTGCTGTTAAAGCCGAAATTGATGTATTATTCCCCAATCTATCCTGATATAACAACGTTTCCCGCGTATGTAATGGACCAGAAAGAGATATTGGCCGAGAAAGTCGCTTCGATAATCGAAAGGTCGAAAATGCGGGACATATATGACTTGTATTATTTTATGAAGTTTCGCAATGTTCCATACGAAAAAAGCCTTATAGCGGAGAAAATGGATAGAAGGGGAGAGACGTTCGATATTGAAAAGCTTTCGAAGAAAATAGATTTAGCTACTGACAAAATGAAATGGAGATCGGAGCTTGCTTATTTGATTGCCGAACTGCCAGATGGGGAGGAAGTGGCGAATTACCTGAAGAATGCTTTGGACCTGAACATACTATGAAGGGGGGCGTGAGCTTTGCGGCTCTTTTTGCTGCGATTGGCATCGGGGTGCAGCGATTGGCATCGAAGCTTACGGTCGGAAGAGCGGCTAAGCTGCTGCTCTTCAGGCCTGGGGCTTGAGGCCGTAGGGGCGTCCTCCTAATGCCTGAAATACGCACGCTGGCGCCGCCCCAAAGCCCTGCCGAACCGATTCCGCAAAGCAGGTTGCGGGCTTCAGCTGGAGTTTTCCGTGCTGTTGAATTTCGCGAGCGCGGCGGCGTTCGCATAGCTGCGCATGAGGAAGCCCATGCCATTCACGATGCCGGAGGTACGGTTGACGACAAGCACGCTGGAGGGACCGGGCACGCGGACGCTCTCGTACTTGTGTATAAGGCCGTAGTAGCTTATGTTGTACCCTATCCTTATCGTGCTCAGGTTGCTGTACAGCAGCACCATGTATGCGCAACCGAAGTCAGGCAGGCGCACGCTTGCCGCAGCGATGCTGCTGTTGCCATCGTACAGCGACTGCTCTGCGTGCGCCCTGTATATGCCAAGCTGCCTTGCGAACGGGTAACCGGCAGCGCTGCTGGCAGCGCTGCGCATGGTGCTTGAGTTGCTGAAGAGGAAGGCATATGAGGTCCCGTCCTTCCTCTGCACGGAGACGCGCGCGCTGGCATCCGTGCCGTTCGCGCAGAGCCCTATGGTGTAATTATACGGGGGCGGCGATGCTATCAGCGTGTATGATGACGCGTTTGTGGCATTGCCGTGATAGGCCACGTATTCCGTAACGTTAACGTACTGACTTTGCGGAACAGTGAGCGACGCAGGCCATACGGGCGCCGCCATGAGCAGGAGCGCCGCGGATATGGCCGCATACGCCACAACTTTCCTGCTGAGAATGGTACTGAGGAACCGTTCCAGCCGGGCAAGGCGGTGGGTCCAGCCGTTGCTCTCCGCGAACATGCTTATGGACAGGCCTATCAGGAGGCTTACCAGCAGGTAGTAGCCTATGATCGCCAGGTTGAGCCAGACGAACTGCATCAGCACCGCCTTTGCAACATATAATATGGAGCTGACGGCTATGAACGCCATCGACGCCATAAGCACTCCGCCTATGTACTGCCTGCGCACGCCGATGAGCACCCCGAGCGCCACGAAGAGCAGGAACGCATATAATATGAAGGCGGAGTTGTTGAGAAAGACGAACTCCTCAGCGAATGCCGCGATAAGGACGACCCAGAGCGCTGCGGCAAGCAGACGCGCAGCCCTGAAGCCGTAAAGAGAAGCTTTCGCCATGCAACTACCTTGCCTGCCTATATTGGGATAAGGGGCGTTAGCCCATTATCA
>JAJZII010000009.1:0-12573 GCA_021810685.1 Microcaldota archaeon | reverse complement strand
TCACGCATTCCGATAAGTCTAATCCGGCCTATTTATCGGGCACAGTCCTAAAGAATATCTGTAAATATTTAGGAATTTATATACTACTATTGTGATTGGGCAGGAGCATCATCGAAAACATTGCTGGAACAGGGTTGCTTCTACAGGTCGGTCAGCAATGCCTATGGTGAACTGCGAGCATGTATGTAAGGGGACTACTTCCTCCTGCTGCCATTCCCATTGCGGCCCATATGCATGCCTTTTGCCCTGTCTAAGACGAAAACCCCCATTATTATTGCAATGCCCCCTGCTACCTCCTGAAGCGTAAAACTCCCTATTACGACACTCCCGATCAGCACCAAGACCGTGTCCATATACGCAAAGTCGTTTATGAAGTTGCGTTCTGCGACATTATTTACAATTCCGACTCTTTTATATATGTCTATTGCGTGCACGTCCAGAAACGTGCCGACAACCCCGAGTATGCCTGCGAGCAGCGCATATCCAACTCCTGCCATTGTTCCGAATCCGGAAGGGTGCAATGCTGATATTATTGTGCCGAACAGAAGAAATACGAGAACATCTGAGAGCATCTTTGAACCTAAAGTATATCTTTTGGGTTTGTAGAAAAGCAGGTAATCACCGAGCCCACCTGCTATTGCCAGCAGCATTATTATTGGAAGCAATGACACATTGAATACTAAACCAGAACTCCCAGTTACGAAAGTGCCCACTATTATCAGTAGGACCCCAAATAACAGTACAGATACCATTTTCCGGGGCAAACGCCTTCGGTATACGGCTATGTCAATCCCTAAAAAGAAGAGTGTGCTCAGAGCGATGAACGGATATATGCCTGCAAGATCGTAATGTTTATACGAATAGAACAGCGTGAACAGTTCCACAGCTATGAAGAGTGCGGCAATCAGCCCTATTGAATAGTCCTTAATTGGTATGCGGAACCGCATGCCGAATGCGAGCGTCGTCAAAAAAAGTCCGATCACGAGCCCGATGCCGTAAACGAGGATGAAAGCGTATAGGGGCATGGCCTTTATGCCTTTGTAAGCTATTACTCCGGCAATGCCGTAGCTGATAGTGCTTAGCGTAACTAGCAGCAATATCATCCGTGCAGACTTGTCCATTGTTATCCTATACTTTGCCAGCATATTTTATTATGCATTACAAAAATCCCCACACTGAACCGTTTTCATGAGAAAATTATTCCCGCTCAGGCCAAACGACAGGTTTTATGGTCTTGAGAAAGAAATAAGCAAGCTGTACGGGAGTCATTTTCCAACGAACTGAGCCTGCAAGCTTCCGGCTTATCCTACTTATTCAGAATACAGACCGTTGCGTCGGCCGCTTTTGGGACAGGCCTGAAATCTCCTTATCCTGGCTCTGATATAGGCTCTGCCATTCTTTGCGCTTGTAGGCTTCATTTCTTCGGAATCGTAGCAACCTTTTTAAGGCTTGCCATCGTGCTGAATAACGATATGCATGGCAAGACACAGCACGAACGGAAGCAAAAACGTCAACGTTGGCGTATTTGCACTGGAATTCATCGGCAGCCTGTTCTTTCTTTTCTTGGTTTACCTGATGGCTGTCGGTAAAATGACTCTAAACAGCGTGGTATTCGGTGGCGTAGGAGCCTTTTGGCTGCCGCTCTTCGCAGGTGCATCTATATTGGCATCGATAGCGCTCTTCTTCGCAAGCTTCACGTACCTGAGCGAACCGAAGCTGATTGCCGGAGAGCACACGAAGAACCTCGGCCTGAAGCTCGCGGCGGTAGCGGGCCTGACCTTCTTCGCCCTGACTATAGGCACGCCCTACTTCATAGTGGCGCTTGCGGGCTTCCTCCTCGCGCTCATAGGCGGGATGGTGGGCTACAGGCTCTGAATGCGAAGCGCCCCGCGAGCGCGGGGCCATTTCTTCTTTTTATCCCCTTTATTCACTTTATCCTTGTTATCCTATTTATCCCCTTTTTGTTTTTATCTTTTGATGCCTGCTGGCGCAGCATGCAACGTATTTAATGGTTCGTTGGTCAATCACCATGAACTAGCGTGTTTTGAATGCCCGAAGTCAGCATAATAGTCCCGACGAAGGACGAGCCGACTGCGCCGGCGCTCGTGCGCAGGCTCAAAGGGCTTTTTCCCGGTAGCGAGATAATAATAGTGGACAAGAGCTCCGCCGGGAACAGGAAGGAGCTCGCGGGCACGGGCGCGCGCGTAATTGCGCAGGAGAGCTCCGGCTACGAGAACGCCTTAATGGAGGGCTTCCGCGCCGCGACCGGCAGCGTGCTGGCCACGATAGATGCGGACGGCACATACTATGCGGAAGATCTCAAGCGCGTGATCGACGAGCTAGGCAAGGGTGCCAGCGCCTTCGTCTCCGGGAGCCGCGAGAAGCGCGAGAAGGGCGCGATGACCGGCACTATAAGCTTCGGCAACGCCTTCCTGACGGGGCTCTTCAACTTCCTCTACAGGCGCAGGATGCGCGACGTGCTCTCTGGCTCGTTCGCGATGACCCGGAAAGCATTCGACTCCATCCGCGACGAACAGCCGTACAGGGCCGGCACGATATTCTTCGAGATAGAGCTGGCGAGGCGCGGCTTCGCGATACGCAACATACCTATAAAGTACGGGATGCGCAGGGGCGCTCCATCGCGCATAACAAAGGCCAAACCCTTCTACGGGCTGACGATGGCGTACCACGCGGTGCGCTACGCGCGCGACTACAACCCGCTGCTGCTCTTCGGCAGCACAGGCGTTGTGCTGATAATTATAGGCCTGGCGGTCGGCGCCTTCGTGCTTGCAAACTACTTCGTCACCGGCACGCTCGTCGACGTGGGCCGCGCGCTCGTCGCCTTCATGTTCGTGGTCTTGGGATTCCTTTCGATAATAGCCGGGCTGATACTGGACCTGCTCCTCGAGGTCGAGCGCAAGCTCTACCGCGAGAAACAATGACGGTGGCACCATGCGCATAGCGTTCGTATCGGACGTCGTGTATCCGTACGTGAAGGGAGGGGTCGAGGCCATCGAGTCGCAGGAGATGCGTGCCCTGGCGAAGCGCCACGACGTCTGTTGCTTCTCGATGCGCTTCGAGGGCATGAAGCGCTCTTTCACGAGCCATGGGGTGCACCATATCGGCGTCGCGCCGGCAAGCGTATCTGCACTTTATGAGAAGGGCCGGCGTTCGGTAGCGCTTGCGCGCTCGTTCGCCAACGGGCTCAAGAAAGAGCTGGAGGGCAAGCGCTTCGACCTCGTGCAGGCGAACGCGTTCCCCTTCCTGCACCTCGGCACAGTGAAAACCTACTGCAGGGCTACTGGCTGCAGGCTCGTCATCGACGTCGCGGAGGTCTGGGACATGCGCAGATGGGTAGGATACCTGGGTCCGGTCAGGGGCCGTGCCGCGTACTACTTCATGAGGCGCGCGCTGAAAGGTGCGGACCATTACATGGTGAACTCGTCGGCGACGAAGCGCGACCTGGAGCGCATCGGCATAGCGCCCGGCCGCATATCTGTATTCTCGCCCGTCCTCGACGGCAGGCTGCTTCGGGATCCTCAGCGCAGGAGCTCGGCCAAGCGCCGCGGAGTCATATTCGCAGGCAGGCTGATTCCGGAGAAGCGCCTCGGCATGTGGCTTGACGCCCTGGCCGCCGCCCGGCGGGACATGCCCTCGATGGCAGGCACGATAATAGGCGAGGGGCCGGAAGGGCGCAACATAGCGGAGCGCATCAAGGGGCTCGGCCTGTCGGGGAGCGTGCGCATGCTCCCGTTCACGAAGACGAAGGCGGAGCTCTACAGACGCATCGCTGGCTCGGGGCTCTTCCTCCAGACGTCGTCGCGGGAGGGGCTCAGTGCGATAGTGCTGGAGAGCCTGGCCCTGGGCACGCCTGTGCTACTGCCGTCCGACACGCCCATACCTTACGAGGTTAAGCGCATGTGCGTCGTGGCACGACCCTCAAAACTGCCAGAGCGCATGGTCATTATGCTCAAAGGCAGCAGTGAAAAGCCATTTCTGCTGCGGAAAGAGCTCGAGAGATTCAGCACAGCTGCCATACCAAAGTTCTACGCATCGCTGTTCAAGAAACTGGGGCTCGGCGGCCCCAGTCCGCGCAGTGCACAAGAGCTTTAACAAAGTAAACTGGAAAACCTATGATTTCCAATCATGGGACGAATGTAAAATGCGAATATTTGCCGTCGTAGATCAGTGCAGCGCTAACCTTTGTCTGAACTCGAGTTCAGAAAGGCAGGTTTATATATTTGCATTATACTATATTATAATGTGATTGAATGGAGACGGTATTCAAGGTAAAAATAAGGAGAATAGGGACATCTCTAGGGGTATTAATACCAAAGCGGCTAATAACAGAAAAATCAATAAAAGAAGGCGAAGAGGTGGAGATAGCGCTTCTTAAAAAAAGGAAGGATTTGATTGCGAAGGTTTTTGGCATAGCGAAGGGCGCAGGCCATTTCGAGAGGCGCGCGATAGACAGGGTATAGTGGTATTATGCTTCTTGATACTTCGGCTTGGATAGAGTTCTTTATAGGCAGCGAGAAAGGAAAGCGCGTAAAGGAAGTACTATATACGTACAACTGCTATAGCAGCATAGTCACCTTAGCAGAAGTGACCAATTGGGCTTTGAAGGAGGATAGGGACGTCAAAGTCCTGGTTGAAGCCATAAAACATTTGAGTAACATAATAAAACTGGATGATGATATATCCGTTTTAGCCGGCAAGCTAAATTTCGGTAGGAAGAAATCAAATAAAAAATGGGGCATGCTTGATTCCTTTATACTGGCCAGCGGAACTATATACGGACTAAAGGTACTTACTAAGGATAATGACTTCAAGGATATTTCAGATGCAGAAATGTTATAAAGGAGTATGGCGCTTATCCATGTGCAGAGGATGTTGTGTGGTGCGCGCATGAAAATGATATTGCTGCTCGCGGTGCTGGCGCTTTCGGGCCTCAGCGCGCTACCCTTCGCGGTGTCATCATCCATCGCGGAGCTCGGCGGCACCTGCAGCCCCAACGTGATAACGCATAGCGGCGAGGCGCTCGTGCTCAACATATCCGACATAGGGGGTACTGCAGCGACGAACCTGCTCGTCATACCTGACATAATGGGCGCGACGACGAACCAAAGCGCCGCTACCCTTGGCGTCAGGCCCCATTCAAACGCTTTGATTGGCTTCCCCCTCACGAACCTTTCCGCAGGCGGCACATATCCTGCAGGCTTCATGATCCAGTACTATATCTACGGCGACCCGGTGCCGTACTACTCATACATTGCCTGCCTCTATTCGATAAACAGGAGCACTGCCAGCCAGCTCAATATCATCAACGCAGAAACGACGGGCTCCGGCAGCACCCGGAACATGAGCGCAACGCTGTACAACTCAGGCGCCTCGCCCGTGAACGCGACCTTCGGGGTTTTTGCACCGGTGGGGTTCGTGATCAACGGCACCCCAGTGCAGGTGGCGCTGCGGCCCAGGGCAGCGCACACTGCCACGTTCGGCCTCTCGACCAACGACGCAGCGCAGAACGGGACCTTTGCCCTGTGGCTCTACGCCACGTACGTGCTCAACGGCACGGCCCACGCCTCGCTTGTGCCGCTGGAGGTGCAGTCCATGCCCAGCGTGCAGCAGGGCGGGCTTCCGCTTGTACCAACATTTACTTTCGTCATGGTCGTGCTCTTCGTTGCACTGGCGGGGCTGAGCCTGCGGAGGCGCGGCAAGGCAGCGCATCACAGCACCCACCATAACACAGATCACAGCGCCCACCATGACGCCAACGCCATAGCCCATCACGACACCGATCATGACGTCCATCATGGCGCCCACCATGACACAGATCACAGCGCCCACCAAGGCACACACAACAGCTAAATACCCATTTTTCCATAATGGCAGAGTGTAATTGCGGTGCTCTCATGGTCATGCATCATGCACATTGACGCGGTTCTGCTGCGTAGCCGACACGCTGCTTCTTTTGCCCGTTGGGCTGGGCTCGCTGAATGCATGAGGTGCTTGCATGGATGACATAATAACCATAAAGGACGTTGCAAAAAGTTTCAAGACCTATGAGAACGGCAAGGGTATATTCGGCCTTCTGAAGAGGAAGTTTTACTACAAGCCGGCGCTCTCTGGCGTAAGCTTCAGCATAAGCCGCGGCGAGGTCGTAGCGCTGCTCGGCAGGAACGGAAGCGGCAAATCAACGATGATTAAGCTTATGTCCGGAGTGCTATACCCAGATTCGGGGAGCATAAGGGTGCTCGGCTTTGAACCGTGGAAGGACAGGGTAAAGCTTGCCATGAAGATAAGCGTGGTTTTCGGGGCCACCCACCCGCAGCTGTTTTGGGACCTGCCCCCTATAGACACTTTCACGTATATAAAGGGGCTTTACGGGATAAGCGATAAGGACTACAGAAACAGGCTCGGCGAGATGGTAAATCTGCTCAGCATACGCAAGGTTTACAAGCGCCAGACCAGGCAGCTTTCGCTGGGAGAAAGGATGAAGTGCGAATTCACGGCGGCGATGCTCAACATGCCTGACGTTGTGTTCATGGATGAGCCCACCATAGGGGTCGATCTACCATCAAGGATAGCCATAGGGAAGGCGATACTAGGCTTAAGAGAGCGTTTCGGCACCACCTTCATAATAACGACCCACGTTGTGGACGATATATCGAACACGGACAGGATAATACTTCTAGACAAGGGCAAGCTCCTTTTTGACGGAACGCAGCACGAACTGAAAAGCAGGTTCGGAAGGTATGCAGTGCTCGAATTGTATTCATGGGGACAAAGCGACCTTGGAAGGTATTCCGGCCTGGGAAAGGTTTTGGAAAGCAGAGTCGGCTATCTTAAGCTTGCGGTCGACCCGAAAATCACGAAAGAGAAGAGGTTTACCTCGATATTCGATGATCCGGAGGTGGTTGATTACAGGCTATCCGAACCCGGGCTCAGCTCGATACTGGAAAGCACTTATGCTGCGATAGACTGGAAAAGAAAATCCAAAGCAGTGTCGAAATGAACGGAAAATATACTGCGATGTTCAGGATATACGTTAAAAAAACCATGGCCTATAGGGCGGAGCTTTCGATGGACATGGTATTCTTCATGCTCTCATCTTTCGTCTATATATTCGTATGGGCCGCGGTATACCTGTTTTCAAAGGCAAGCGCCATACACGGAATAACACTTACGAACATGGTGGTATACCTTCTTGTGATAGGCAGCATTAGCTTCCTTTCGTGGCCCGGCGTTGCCAATGTGCTGGAAGAAGATATGCGCGAAGGCACAATAGCCGCAGCACTCATACGGCCGGTAAGATACATAATAACGGTGTTCATGTCGCAGCTTCCGGAAAACCTCTTTTTCATGGCTTTCGGCATGATTCCCATACTGATAGCGATATACGTTCTGGCAGGGCTTCACATAAGCGCATTTGGAGCGCTTGCCTTTGCCGTTGAAATAGCGATGGCTTTCCTGATGATAAACCTTATAGGCTTTATCATAGGGTCGCTGTCCATATACCTTACATCGATTTACGGCATACTTAACGGTATAGTTACCCTGTTTTCCATTCTGGGCGGAGGGATAATGCCAATAACTCTTTTCCCTAAGTTTGCATACGGCATACTGATGTTAACCCCGCTGCCATACCTGTATTTCGTGCCCGGGGGCACTTTTACCGGATTGCTTCCGCCGCAATCGCTTCCGGGAGTGTTAGGCATAGGATTTGCGTGGATAGCGGTCCTTGCGGTGATAGCCACGCTTTTATGGAGGAAAGTTAGCGTAGACATAAACTCCGTCGGTGTGTGAATGGGAATAATGCGGAACCTGAGGATGTACGCAAGCACGCAGAAGTACCAATGGCTCGCGTTCTTTACTTACAGGCTGCAGGCAGCCGTTTGGATTGCGGTATTCGCGCTTGGGGCGATAGTCCAGATCGTGACCATAACGGTCATATACGACGTATCTAGCGGCATAAGCGGGTGGAGCTATTACCAGATTCTGGCCCTGAGCGGGCTTTCGAGCATGCTTACCGGCGTCGTCTTGTACAACATTTCCGCGCGCAGTATAGCGACGAGAATGAGGAACGGGCAACTGGACCAGAGACTCGTCAAGCCGTATAACCCGATAGTTTTCATGCTTTCGAACAGCGGCACCATGTCCGTCTCGGCCTTGGGGCAGATCATCCCAGGATTTGTCATATTCGCATTTTCAGCATCAATGGCAGGCGTGCCTGTTTTAGCGTCTATGCTGCTGCTGCTTGTTTTCCTGCTCGGTGCCGCAAGCCTGATAATGTTTATACTGATGCTTACTTTGGCCTCTTACGTATTGTTCAGGGGCGCGGGCTACATACAGTGGCTAACAAACATTGCGGGAAGGGCTTCATCGTACCCGCTAAATCTGTACGGCTTCGGCGGCGTCGTGCTGCTTACAATAGGATTGCCCGTAGGTCTTGCTTCATTTTATCCTGCGGAATTTATATTCGGAAAACTTGCGCTCTACCAGTTTGCACTTGTTATTGCGCTTGCCTTGGCCTCTATCTTCGTATACTACAGAATTTCATCGTGGCTTCTGACGAAATACACCAGCGGCGGAGGATAGCAGGTACAGGCAGGCGCGCAGCGCTCCGCTTCCCGCCATAATAATGTTTTTATTCTTTTTCTTCGCTATGCATAGCAAGGGCGCCGCCCTGCTGGAACTGCGCATATGCATAACTACGAGACCATACACCTGGGATATTCGGGTGCCGGATACGATCCTTCTCCTGCCGTCATGGATGCTATCGTAGCATCGCTATCGGAGATAAATGCGTACCCTTACGAAGGTTATGACGAGCTGAACTCCCTGATAGCGCAATACTGCGGCGTGAAGGCGGAGAACGTACTAGTCACCAACGGAGGCGATGAGGCCATAGAGATAATAACCAACCTCTACGGAAAACGGGTGCTTATCCCAACGCCCACGTACGGCGAGTATGCCTACCTTGCAAGAAACAGGGGCTCCATGATACGGTATAGGGACAGCATCTCCGATGATAATTATAAAATTTCTTTTGCGAAGGATGACCTTGAATGGGCCACTCTGGGATGGATATGCAATCCGAACAACCCTACCGGCACCGTAATCCCGAGGGAAACGATAATAGAGGTGCTAAAGGGCACAGGCGCGACGATAGTCGTAGATGAAGCGTATTACGAATTCTCAGGGGAGAGCGTCGCCGACCTGATAGAGGAATACAGCAACCTCATAGTGCTGCGGACGTTCTCGAAGGGGTTTGGCATTGCAGGCCTGAGGCTGGGGTACGTGCTGGCAAAGCATGAGACAATCGAAAGGATGAAAAATGCGAAGCAGGAATTCAATGTGAACAGGGTAGCGAGGGCTGCAGGCATTGCCGCCCTCAAGGACCTGGACTACTATCTGGAAAAAATAGGAAACGCAAAGAGGATACGGGACAGCTTCGAAAGAAGCTGCATGGAGAATGGCATAAAGGTGATGAAGTCCCATGGGGGTTTCGTGTTCCTGAAGTTCCGCAGCATGGACGAGATGAGTTTCGTACACTCGCGGCTGGAAGAGAACGGGATAGTCACGTTCAACTCGTCAGACGCGGAGTTTTCAAAGTTAAACGGCCCGTACATAAGGATCGCAGTGGGGAGCGAGAAGGATATGGAGAGCGCGAAGGCGGCGCTGGCGAAGGTGCTTTCCGAGGCAAGGCCGGGCAGCAACGGCCATAAGGGCAGGTTCAGCAGGCCGCGCGCCAGCGCATCGCCGGCTCTGTCCCAATGCGTGAGCGAACAGGTTAATGCTGACGGATAGCGGAAGCGTGTACTGCTTCTTCGTCTTTTGCCGGACTTTCCCCAAATGCCGCCGAACCTAAACTGCCCGATACCTTTAAATAGCTTAATCCTTATCTCTATACCGGTTGTGAGTACGGTTGCACCGACAGGGGCCTTTGGGTGAGCATACTACCAAAAAAACGGGCTGAGGGTAAAGGCGCACAGAGTGCAATGGAATACCTGATAACCTATGGCTGGGCGCTGCTGCTCATCGCAATCATCACATCGCTGCTTTATCTTTACATTATCGTACCAAGAGTAATAGTGCCTGCGAGCTGCTCCTTCGTCTCGGGCGTCTACTGCAACGACCTCATACTCGGCTCCAACACGACGACCCATGCGTCGGTTCTCGGCCTGTTCATAACAAACACGCAGCCATACCCGATAGCCAATCCTGTCCTGTATGTAGGCATTAACGGCGCCAACGTGACGCCGGTCGCATGCAAGCCCTCGTACGTGCTTGCCGGAGGCTCCATACTCTGCACAATCCCGCTCAACCAGAAGACCTCGTTCGGCCAGTTCGTCATAGGCAACCTCTACATAAATGCCTCGTACTGCGGCCTCGCGAACGCGACTACGCCGGCCTCGTGCTCATCCGCGCCTACGCAGATATACATCGGCAAGTTCAACGCGCACGTAGCACCACTGGTATCGACGACATCGAGCCTCACGCTCACGGCGCAGAACACCACCAACCCCGGCAACCCTGCCAACAACGCGCGCGACCCGCTCCACGCGATAGTCAAGCTTCTCGGCTACCCATTGGCGGGCGCGACGGTCAACTTCACCGTCACGTACCCGAACAACGGCGCCATAGCGACACCGCCTTACTCACTGCTCTCTCAGTATACGACAACTGGCGCCACAGGCGGCGCGGTTGACTACGTCTGGGGGACGACAGTAGGCAACGTCGTGGTCAAGGCGCAGTACGCTAACCTGAACACCAGCATAGGCATAACTTTCACGCCTGTTACCAAGATTACCTTCAAAGCGCCGAGCGCCTCGGCGCTCATGGCGTCCAGCGCACTTCCTGTGGTCACGATCGACGGCACCAATTACGATTACGCGCAGCTGCAGAACAAGACATTCGTCTGGGGCTGCGGCTCGACGCACACTTACTCTTTCCTGAGCATACCTTACAATGCTAGCGGCTCCAGGCTCATATTCCAGGATAGCGTCATAAACGGCATAACATCGACGACAAACTCCGGCAGCATGACGGTCGACTGTTCACTCACCAACCAGACAGAGAGCGCCTATTACGCGTCGCAGTACGAGTTCACCTCGTCCGTGCATCCCAGCACTGGCGGCACTGTGTCTCCGGTCAACAGCTGGTACGGCGAGTACTCGCAGGTCGCGATAGGCGAAACGCCAAACGCCAACTACGTCTTCAAGAACTGGACCGGCACCGGCGCAGGCTCATACACAGGCCAGAGCCCGAGCTCCACAGTCCTGATGGAAGGTCCTGTGAACGAGACGCTCAACTACTACGCGCCGATAGGCATAACGCTGGAAAGCTCCTCCATGACGGGCACTAGCGGCGCGGTGGTCACGGTAGACGGCACGCAGTACACCTTCGCGCAGCTCCCGCACATAATAACCACATCATACGGCGCGGTCATCACTTACGCATACACGACCAACGTGTCTGCGGGTTCCAGCACGCAGTACGGCATACCGGTCGTGAGCGGTTGTGCCACGTCGGTAAGCGGCTCGTTCGTGGCGCAGCAGAACTGCACGCTCATGGGCCAGTACACGCTGCAGTACGCGCTTAGCATGTCGGCATCGCCGACGGCCGGCGGCACCATAACACCAGGTCCTGGCACCTACTGGGAGAACGCCGGCAGCACAAACACGATAAGCGAGAGCCCCAACTCGGGCCAGAACTACGTCTTCAACACTTGGGCGGGCACCGGCACCGGCTCGTACTCGAGCACGGCCGCAAGCTCCAGCATCACGATGGATGGCCCGATAACCGAGGTCGCGGAGTACCACTCGCCGCTTATAATAACGTTCCAGCCCAGCATAGCAGGCGCATCGGGCAACATGCTCAAGGTCAACAACGTACAGTACACCGCCTCACAGATGCCTGTCACCGTGGGTGTCAAGTACGGCGAGACGGTCACGTACGCGTACAACACGACGCCGATCAGCGGAGGCACCGGCACGCAGTACATAATCAACGGCGCCAGCGGCTGCGGCGCATCAGGCACCGGCAGCTCATTCACGGCAACAGCCAACTGCACGGTCACCGCAACATACACAACGCAGTACCAGCTGACGATGGCCAGCGCGCCTGCCAACGGCGGCACGACGAGCCCTGCTGCAGGCACATACTGGGAGAACTCCGGCACAGCCGTGCCGATAAGCCAGACTCCTAATATCAATTACGTCTTCCACCAGTGGACAGGCTCGGGCACTGGCTCCTACACTGGTGCGACCTCAAGCTCCTCTGTGACGATGAGCTCGCCCATTACAGAAACGTCATACTACTACACCCCTATAATCGTGAAGTTCTACGCGACGGGCATCATAGGCACGCCCTCCGGCACGGTGCTCACGGCTAACAATACTAACTACGCCTACGGCTCGCCCGTAGCGACGATAGGGGTTCCATATGGCTCCAGCGTGTCATACAATTACGCGTCGCCCGTGAGCGGCGGCACCAACGTGCGTTCCATATATAGTTCAATAAGCGGCTGCGGCGCAAGCGCGCAGAGCGGCTCATTCACTGCAACGG
>JAJZII010000008.1 GCA_021810685.1 Microcaldota archaeon | reverse complement strand
CTGGAAGCGTATGGCTCTTTGAGCCATCTGGGTTCAAAAGCATCTGCTGAATATCCCAGCCCTGGCGTCTTGGTGCTTACATGGTTGAAGAACAGAAACCTGAAAAGAAGGGCCCACGCAGGCCTGAAGGCAGGAAAGCCACGTCCATCGTCCGCATAGCGGGCAAGGACGTCGACGGTTCGCTACCGATAGCCAGGGCGCTGGGCCACGTGAAGGGCATAGGCTTCAGCATGGCGCGCGCTCTGACATTCGTCGCCAACGGAAAGCTCGGCATAAGCCCAAGCACGGAAATAGGCTCGCTCAACGAGGACCAGGTAACGAAGCTCGAAGCACTGATAAAGGAGCCAGCAAAGTACGGCGTGCCGTCATATCTACTCAACAGGCACGGCGACTTCGAGACTGGCAAGGACATACATGTTGTTGGTAACGACCTTATATTCAACACGAGGCAGGATGTGGCCCGGGACGTCACGCTGAGAGTGTGGCGCGGAATGCGTCACCAGTTCGGTCAGAAGGTGCGCGGCCAGCGCACCAGAAGCACAGGCAGGACAGGCTCTACAGTCGGCGTCATGAAGAAGGCCGTGCTCCAGAAGGGTGCGGCGGCAGGCAAGGGCAAGGAGGAACCAAAGAAATAGTGGTTAGATGGGATCACCAAAGAGAAACAGGCGGAAGTACGACAAGCCCAAGGACATCTGGAACCTTGCTAGGATAAACGCGGACAATGCGCTCATAAAGGAGTTCGGCCTGAAGAACATGAAGGAGCTGTGGAAGGCGCAGCACGAGATCAGCAGGCTCAGGAGCAACGTCAGGAACCTGCTCGCTGGTAACGGCTCCGAGGTGGTCGAGCGCAGCATAATAAGCAGGCTGTCGAGGCTCGGAATTGCCCCGCAGGAGACGCAGCTAGAGAAGCTGCTCGACCTCAACGAGCAGGCGATGCTGTCGAGGCGCCTGCAGACGGTCGTGTTCAGGAAGGGCCTTGCAAGGAGCATGAAGCAGGCGAGGCAGCTCATAGTGCACGGATTTATATCGATAAACGGCCGCAAGGTGGACAGGCCTGGATACATGGTGCCAGCGGCGGAGGAGCAGGGCATAGGATACTTCAAGCACATCGACATAACGATGTCGCTGCCAAAGACTGGCACTGCAGGAAGCCCCGAAGAGTCAGGGGCGCAGGCGCAGCAGGCGCCCGCGGTGAACGACGAGGCGAAGGAGCCACCAGCTGAGGCATCGGCTTCAGCTTCATGATGCATTGGTGTTTATAATGGCAAAGAAAGCATCGGCTAAGAAAACCAAGGCCCCGGCGAAGCCCGTGGCTCAGGAGACGAAGAAAAAGAAGGAAGAAATCTCATACGAAGCAAAGGCGATGGAGGAGGCGAGGGTCAAGCCGAGGTCCGAACGCTGGGCAGTCGCACACGTCTATTCCTCGAAGAACGACACTATAATAACACTTACTGACATGAGCGGCGCCGAGACAATAGCGGTCGGGAGCGGCGGCATGATAGTCAATGCAGACTCGCAGGAAGGCTCGCCGTACGCAGCGATGCAGGCAGCGTACAAGGTCGCAGCAGCTGCCAAAGAGAAGGGCGTAACCAACATCAACATCGAGATAAGGGCCCCAGGCGGTCACAGCTCGAAGACCCCTGGCCCAGGGGCGCAGGCCGTCGTCAGGGTACTCGCAAGGAGTGGCTTACGCGTCAACAGGATAGAGGACGTCACGCCTATACCTACCGACACGACGAGGAGGCCCGGAGGCAAGCGCGGAAGGAGGGTATGACTCCTTCGCGCACACTGTTCACGTGATTCAGTGTACCAGCTCTACGCCGTACTATTCGCCGTCGTGCTGTACCCTATTATCTACATCTTTCCGGCATACGCAGCTAACGGCGCTCCGGTGTTATTCGGCAGAGGCAAACCCCTTGACCTCGGCAGAAAGCTTCGCGGCAAGCGCATCTTCGGTGACCACAAGACGATGCGCGGAACGTTATCCAGCCTTGCCGCAGGCATCGCCGTCGGCCTTATTGAGTACCCATTCCTGCACTATATGCTCCCTATAGCGATAATGCTGACGATAGGGGCCAACTTTGGCGACCTGGCCGGTAGTTTCGCGAAGCGCAGGCTCGGCTTCAAGCCCGGCAGGATCCTGCCCGTGATAGACCAATATGGCTTCTTCGCCGCAGCGCTTCTGTTCGCGTTCTGGCTCGGAAACATGCCGCACGCGTACGGCATGCTCTTCCTCATCGTGCTCACGGGCGTGATGCACCCGCTCACCAACATCGCCGCGCACCGGCTGAAGCTCAAGGATGTACCTTGGTAGGTGTGCAGATGCACATCCTCAATCGCATCCGTGAGCTAATCTCCGGGAAGGTGGTGGCGCAGGTCAAGGACGGCACTGACACGATAAGAATCATTGCTCGCGGACGCGAGCGCGTCTTCATGTGTAATGACATAATACTATCGAGGCTGGGCCCCGAATTGTTCACCGGCGCCTATTGGGACTACTTCTCCCCGCTGCCCGCGCTCTATGATAATGCAAGGGTGCTCGTCATAGGGTTGGGAGGGGGCACAATACCGTACCAGCTGGAGGCGCTCTACGGCGACAGGGTACACATCGACGTGGTCGAGATAAGCGCGGTCGTTGCGATGCTCTCCAAGGCTTTCCTGCCTAAGCCTCTGCGCTCACGCATTATAATAGCTGACGGCAGCGAGTTCGTCAAGGGACTCCGGCCTGACAGCTACGACATCATCATCCTGGACCCGTACAGGACGTACGCGCTGGCTGGCACATTCATGGACGGCCCGTTCATAAGGGCGGCACACCAAGCACTCTCGGAACGCGGCGTCTTTGCCATCAACTACATACTCGACAGCAGGAATTCTGAATTGCTGAAGGAGGCTATGTCGCTGCTTAAGGGGCGTTTCTCGATGTACGCAATTGGAGCACCAGAGCACTCCGGCAACCGCGTGGTGGTCTGCTCGAAGAAGCTGACGGTTGAAGAAATACTGGAAAGGATCGCTGCGCGTTTTCATGGCGGCGCCAGCGCGAAGCACATAATCTATGGATATTCTGCGATGCGCCCGCTGCAATGAACACTGTCGCGACACGCATCTCTCTACAAACATATTTTTAACTTTCTGTCTCTTTATTGCTGATGGCAGATGTGAAGCTCCTCCCGCCCTCTGAAAATGCACCTTTTGATATCAACAAGAAGCTCGAGGAGCTGCCTGTTGAGCTGAGGCTGAGGGCTAAGGACAGGCTGAGGGTCACGAGGCTCAGGCACACGAAAGGTCTTCTCACTAAGATTATGCTGCTGGTCGCGCTCATAGGGCCTGGCCTGCTCGTCATGATCGCCGACAACGACGCCGGCGGCGTGATAACGTACGCGCAGACTGGATCAATCTTCGGGATCGGATTCTTCATCCCTCTGATGGTGCTGATGGTGCCAACTGCATATTTCGTGCAGGAGATGACGGTGAGGCTCGCCGCGGTGACAAGGCGCGGCCACGCCGAGATGATATGGCGCAGATACGGCAGTTTCTGGGGGGCGTTCTCCCTAATAGACCTGCTTATAGCTAACTCGCTGACGATGGTGACTGAGTTTATCGGCATATCGTTCGGCATGAGCTTGTTCGGCGTGAGCCGCCCTATCGCGGTGCTGGTTGGGGTACTGTTCGTACTGGCGGTTACGCTCATGCTCCGCTACCACAGGTGGGAGCGCGTGAGCCTCATAATCGCGCTCTTCAACCTGGTGTTCCTGCCCCTCGTGCTGTTTGCGCATCCTAACTGGTCAGTCGTGGCGAGCGCCTTCGCCACGTGGCACGTCGACGGCGGAATAACCCAGCTCTTCCTGTACGTGCTGCTCGCGAACCTCGGCACGACGATAGCGCCATGGATGCTGTTCTTCCAGCAGAGCTCGGAGGTTGACAAGGGCACCGTGCCGGAGGACATAGGCGCCGGGAGGCGCGACACGTTCATAGGCGCCTGCGTAATGTCTGCCGTCGCCGTATCTATAATTATATTCACCGGCACGCTGGTCTTCAACGGCGCGCAGGTCACCAGCGCTACGAACACCGCGCACTACAGCATAGCTGCAATACTAAGCACAGTATCGCATAAGGTCGGCCTGCTGCCTACAAAACTGTTCGCCTTGGGGCTCATAGACGCGGGGCTCATAGCCGCGATAGCGCTCACTGCAAGCACCTCATGGGCCGTCGGGGAGGCGTTCAAATGGCCCAAGAGTATAAACCTGCCGTTTCGGCAGGGAAGGAAGTTCTACTTGCCCGGCATAGCCAGCGTGTTGATAGCTGCGGCGATAGTGCTCGTGCCCAACATGCCGCTCGGGTTCCTTAACATAACGGTGCAGGTGGTCGCATCGATCTTCATGCCCGCAGCCCTCCTGTTCCTGCTGCTCCTCGCGAACGACAGGGATATAATGGGAAAGTACGTCAACAAGAGGTGGGAGAACGCCGGCACAATAATAATAATGGCCGTGCTGATAAGCATGAGCGCGCTATACGGAATAACAATACTGTTTCCCGGCGCAATTTAGGTGATTGTTCATGGACTCTGACAAAGGTGAATACCAGTTCATAAAGAACGAAAGGGACTGGGAGAACTTCCTGAAGCGCGAGAAGATACGCGACTATTCGAAAATCCCGGTGCCGAGGGCAAAAATTAGGGGCGTCTATCGGGTGGCGTTCATATTTCTCAGGGTGTACATTGCATTCATGCTGGTGCTCGTCCTGCTGGGGTTCCTGCACATACTTTGACGTCCTCTCCCATCTGAAGGATAGGTAAACGCCGCGCAATCCTGGACGTGTCCCATAGCCATAGCGAACGGAAACAATTTATAAATGCGCACACAAGCGCAATCGATGGAAGATTACGAAATAATCGAAATGCACAAGGTGCCTGCACAGGCTCGGGAGGCGCAGCCTTTGTTCGTCGTCAGGGCGATAAACTTCAAGGTCCCGACATACATAACAATGTTCGCCTCGGTGGAGCTGAAGGCCAACGACATAGTCCAGGTGGGTGATAAGCACGTCTACAAGGATGGCAAGGACATCGGTGAGATAAAGGAAATAAAGTCCGGCGTGGGTGTCAAGATAGACGCGACGTACAATATAAAGTACACGGGCGGCTACTCGCGCGACGGCTCCACCATCTACATGGACTCGAACTTTCCGAAGGAGATAGAGGTTGCAGATAAAAAAGTCAATGCGCACGAGAGCATAGGCAGGCACCACGAGCTCACTGAGAAGTGGCTCGTCGACAGCGCCTATGACTACCCATACGCGCACGAGATAGCCAACAGAACTGAGCGCGCATACGTGGAGTCAATGGGCGTCTCATGGAGCGAGTATAGCAAGGAGGTGAACAGGCACCTCTCCGAGGTCAGTGCGGCGAAGCTCATCAGGAGCCCGAAGGACCTAGACACCACGCCATACATATCGTCGGACGACACTGCTACGCTCAAGGAGATTCGGGATAGCATGGAGCCGTGAGCGCCTTTGCGCTCAGACCCTCAGCAGACCCTTGTTGAGCAGGCTGTACAGCTCTTGCGCCCGCTTCGACTTCAGGGTCAGAGTGTACTGGAAAGCCCTGATCTCCTTCCCAGACGACTTACTCTTTCCCAAGCCCATTGATGCGGCTACGTCCTCAACAGAGGTGGCGCCATGCTCTGCCTTGGTCTCCTGATCGACAAGTGCCACATTCATTCTTATCTTGTGTCCCTTTAGCTCTATGTCCTTAGCCTCGAGCCAGACGAACGGCGTCCTGACGTACGAAACGAAGCGCTCTTTAAGGTTTCCCCCTCGCTCCTGTGCTTCCTTCCCGCGCTTGGCCAAGAACCCCTTCTCATCACCACGCATCCTGCCAAGGTCTACCATGTTGTCGAAGATCCACGACGGGCTGAAGGCGATTTCTGCGTAGCCAATGGCCATAGAGGTCCCACCATAGTTAATAGCCATCTTCAAAGCGCCCTGTGCCTCGCCGCTAAGTATCGAAACCTTCCTCGTTCCGCCGTTGTTATGTGCCTTAATCGGTTTGTAGTTGCGTCTCAAGAGCAGTGCCCTCGCCGGCGCCTCCTCACCTTTGTACTCCGTGACTACAAAGTTCTTTGCCTTTCCGCCGGCCTTAAATTTGTTCCTCGACAAAACATGGTGCGATTTGAACTTGTATTTCACACTATCGAAAACATCTTCTATGGTTTCGCCCTCCCTGAGATACTTGCCCACTGCGCTTGCCACTGCTGCCGGAACGTTTGCAGGTGTTGCAATCTTGTGTTCTATTGTCTTGTTTTCTACCATTCTGCCACTCCTTATACTCCTAATCTGGAGTTAATATCATTCAGCAGCCGGTAGTGCCCCTTAGCGTCGGCCTCAAGCCCGGCCTTCTTAAGAATCTTTATTGCGTTCTCCACGTTGCTCTTGGCAGCGCCGAAATGCTTCTTTTTGAACTCTCGCTCCCCCTCTGCTGCGTACATGTTGGAGCACCTCCTGATGTAACTTACCGCCATCTCGTCGTTGCCCTTCGCCCTGTGGGCCTGGGCAAGCCTTTTCAGAGCGTTGGTTGCCTCTATTATGTTGTCTTTCCTTTGTGCAGTTTCGAAGACAATGCTGAACAGGTCTATCGCACGCTCCAAGTGCGGTGCAGCTTCGTCCATCATTTTTCTGTTGATTAAAATCTCAGCTGCAGTCATGAAATGGTTCGCGGCGAGGAGCGGCTGCTTTCTTTCAAACTTTTTGGCCTTGGTAACGTGTTCGTTGGCCATGGCTAACGCCTTGCTCTCTTCTACGCTGCTGCTTGCGTCATTCACACCAGTGGTGCTGAACGTCGCAGAACGTTTTAGCAGGCTGCCTATGGCAGACCTTTCCACTCCTTCTATCCCGACCTTGGTCTCGCTGTACGCAGCCACCGCAGCGTTCCGGCCCTCTTCTGTAGTCGCAGCGTCGATCGCGTTATTGAGTAGCTCAAGCTTGGCATTTGGCTTGAGTCCCTGATCTTCTTCAGTAGCACGCCTGAGCAGACCACCAGCCATATCCTTGAGCCTAGTTATCTCATCGGTGTCTGCAGGGAGCTTGTTGCGTATGCAGCCGAGCATGTTAGAGGCGTCGTTGTAATACTTCCCTGATGTGCCGTTGTCCTTCTCTGCCTGACTTTTCGCCAATGACAGGTACATCGAAGAAGCCCTTCTGAACTTTATGTCGGCTTCATCATCCATTCCGAGCCCACGCATCATATTTGCGCACTCCCTCATGCGCTTTGCGGCCTTCTCCGGGTGGCCTTTCTCTTCGAGCGTCTCGGCCTGCTCTGCAGCTTTCCATGCGCGCTTGCAGTCAGCCGCTGCCACTCGCTCCGCCTTTGACATGTGCGTTCACCCTGCCTTCAATATACCTTATATGTTTAAACGTCTTTCTACATATATGGAAATTTACGGAAAGCGCCGTGGCTCCCGCCAAGCCTCTCCTTCATTCAGAAAGCTTTTAATATCTTGACTGCGTTATAATCGAGTAGGTGCTTGTTATTAAGATAAAAGACCTAAGGGCGCTTCCCAGCAACACGCTGCAGTCAAGGCTAGACGAGCTCGCGCTAGAGCTGGCCATCGAGAAGAGAAAGGTGGCAAGCACAGGCGTCTCGAGCAAGGTAGTCAAGACCAGAGAGCTGAAGAAGACCGTCGCTAGGATAAACACGATCCTCAAGGAGAGGGGTGCGGTACAGGGATGACTGACATTTGCCCCAAGTGCGGACTGCCTAAGGAACTCTGCGTCTGTGATGTGCTCGACAAGGAGGCTGAGAGCAAGATAAAGGTCTACACCAAGAAGGCGAAGTTCAACAAGCTGATGACCATAATAGAGGGCATCACTCCAGGCGAGGTTGACGGCACGACCAAGGACCTGAAGCGCACGCTTGCGTGCGGCGGCACGGCCAAGGACAACGTCATAGAGCTTCAGGGCAACCACAAAAGCAAGGTCAAGAACGTGCTAATAGGCCTTGGCTACAAGGAGAGCAACATTGACGTAGCCTGAACGGCGCGCTAGGCCTCGACGACCTTTTTTCCTGACGCCTGCGGAACTATTCTCAGCTTAGCGTCAGCGAAGCCGCGCCCCAGCTCCCTACCCTTGCCGAGCCTGTCCAGGAAGATGGCTAGTGCCGCGACCTCGGAATGCGGCTGGTTGCCTATCGCTATGTTGTAATCCGCGTTGTCGTAATACCATCTGTCGACTTTTTCTGCGCCGACCACGACGAGTAGCTTCCTGATGCTCGGGAGCCTCTCTATGCTCTCTATGTTGATCCCGTACATGGTAAGGTGTGCCACGCGGCCGCCGTAGCGCTTCCATCTTTCGACGTACGCCCTGGCGTCTTTCGTCATGCTAAGCCTGAAGCCTTTCGCTCCCCAGCGCTTCGTGACGTCCTTCACAGTGCGCAGTATGCTTTCGTCGTCGCCCTCCAGGACGAAGCCGTTTGCGCCGAAGGCCCTGGCTACGAGCGCGACGTGCGTGGTTATGCGCTTGTCGCGCTCAGGCCTGTGACCGAGCCTCAGTATGTAGACGCCTTCCAATGCAGCACCGCTTTGTAATGCAATCCAAGCAATTTAAGGCTTGCCGGCCAATAAGCAGTGATTGTATGGCTGTGCTTGGCATTGAGAGCAGCGCCCACACGTTCGGCGTCGGCATCGTCGAAGACGGCACTGTGCTCGCCAACGCCAAGGAGATGTACAAGATAGAGAGCACCGGCATGCTACCAATGAAGGCCGCAGACCTGCATGCGAGGAACTCGTCGAGGGTGGTAAGAAGGGCCCTCAAGGAAGCGCGCATGTCGATGCGCGACATCGCCGCCATAGGCTACACAAAGGGCCCTGGCATAGGGCCGTGCCTGAGGGTGGGCATGCTCGCTGCGAAGGCGCTCACAGGTGCGCATTCGCTGCCAATCTACCCAGTGAATCACGCGATAGCGCACATAGAGATAACGCGGCATTTGTCTGGCATGGAAGATCCTATAGCGCTCTACGTGAGCGGCGGGAACTCACAAGTCCTCGGCATAGTCGACAAACCATTCAGGCACTACAACGTCTACGGCGAGACATTCGACATAGGCGTCGGCAATATGCTCGACAACTTCGCACGTGCGGCAAAGCTCAACCCTGCATGGGGCTCCAGCGTGGCGAGGCTTGCCGAGGGCGGCAAATACCTGCGCATGCCCTATACTGTCAAAGGTATGGACTTCACGTTCACCGGGCTCCTCACCAATGCAGTCAAGATGCTTGCCACCAGCCCACACAAGGACGTCGCGTTCTCGCTGCAGGAAACCGCTTTTGCCATGCTCACCGAGGCCGCGGAGCGCGCGATGCTCCTCGCGCGCAAGCACGGCGCCATAGTGTGTGGCGGAGTTGCGCAGAGCTCGCGCCTCCGCTCGATGCTTGCGGCGATGGCGGCACAGCACGGTGAGAAATTCTTTGCCGCTCCTGATGAATACAACGCAGACAACGGCGCCATGATCGCGCTCGTTGCGGAGAAGCTGTTCAAGTCAGGCATTCGCGCCAGGCTAAGCGAATGCACGGTGCACCAGAAGTTCAGGGCGGACTCGGTAGAGCTGAGGTGGTAGGATGCGCAAGACGGCAGAGGGTGCGGAAGCCGACATATACGAAGACAAAGTGCTAGGCGTCAACGCCATACTGAAGAGGCGCCGTCGCAAGCCGTACATAGCGCCAGAGCTAGAGCGCGAGCTCCGCATGCAGAGGACAAGGACCGAGGCGCGCATAATCGGCACGCTCAACGGACTCGGGCTCAACGTGCCTGCGCTGCTCATGGTCGGCCGCGACACCATACGGATGGTGCGTATCGATGGCACTCCCCTAAACGAAGTGCGCGGTTTGCCGCGCATGCGTGCAATTGCCGATTCTGGGCAGCTGCTGGGCAGGCTGCATGCTGTAGGCATAGCCCATGGCGATTTCACCACTGCAAACATGATGATCAGCAGGGACGGTGCGCTGTGGCTTATAGACTTCGGCCTGGCGGCGCAGCACGCATCTCCAGAGGATAAGGCTATGGACGTGCTGCTGCTGAAAAGATCCGTCAACGCAGAGGAATACGCGGCGTTTGCAAGGGTATATATGAAGTGGCAGGGCGCGCAGCAGGTCATGCACAGGCTCGCTTCAATAGAACGGCGGGGCAGGTATCAGACTAGGACGCTGGAGTCCCGCTGACGCAAAACAGGGAGTCAGAACTTGCCTATGTTGGGGAACTCCATCGCCGCCTGCTGCACCGCAGGCGCATCCTCATTCTCTGCTACCTTCATGGTGTGAGTAGATGCAGCGACGGTTATCATGGCTGCGAAGCTGGCAACGCCAACAAAGAGTGCGTAGAGCGTGCCGCTGCTGATGAACTGGTATGAGAAGAGCAGTGTGCCGACCAGGCTCAGGGCCAGGCTCATCATGAAGCCCTTCTTCGACTGCACGAATATCATGATGCCAGCCACGAACTCGAAGAACGTGACTAGCGCGCCGAGGAATGCGAAGGCATAAGGCCTGGTTATATTGGATAAGAACATAAAGAAGCCAACGCTGTTTGCGTAGCCCACCAATTGCGCAAGCTGCCCGTTGGCGAAGAAGAGGAAGACGCCGAACGACAACACGAGCAGCGCTCCGGCCGCAAAGCTCATCCTTCCGTAGCTGAACCTCTGTCCCCCTGCCTCCTGGGCAGCCGCGCTCACCGCGTCAATGTCCTCCAGGCAGTAGTAATGGCCGTTGTGCTCCATTATGTCCTCGAAACAGAAGGGCCTGTGGCAGTAATCGCACACTGCATACGCGGTCCTCCACGGATGCCATACGCACGAGAGTCCAACAGCAGCCTCCTTGCTCGTGATCTGCGCCTTCGTCTCTTTCTTGTTGTTGTAGTTGTTTACGTTCATGCCCTCGGTCGCGAGCGCCTCTTCGACCTGCGTGTAGGTGCCGGCCGGCGCTACGAACGTCCTGTTCATTACTTCACGCGCTGCAGCTATCTTACCTTCCTTGAGCACCTCGTTCGGAGAGATGCGTTGCGCCTGCTGCTGCGCTTGCGCTGGAGGTCCACCAGGCCTCTGCTGCACTTGCGTCGCCTGCTGTTGGGCCTGCGGCTTCGCCGCCACTGCCGCAGCCGGCTTCTTCGCATGCTTCTTGCCAGGCTCCTCCTGCGTGCGCCCCTCGCGCATCTTGAAGATTAGCAGGTCGTCCGGCGAGACCGGCATGATATCACGCCATCTTTTCAGACTTCGCCATTGCACGCCTCTTCTTTATCTCGAAGATGTGCCTGTGCTTGCCGCAGCTTATGCAGTAATAGACCTTGCGCCTCTCGAAGAACCTAACGTCGTTGGCGGTCTTCATGTCAGTGCTGAAGCTTATCGACTTCTCTAGCGATACTGCCTTGTTCCTCGGCACCTTCCTTCCGCACGATTCGCATATGACCTGCGTTTCCTTTCCTCTCAAAATAACACACCTGTTAAGTCTGAGCGACCAAAGAATAAAAACCCACCAGTAGTCGGCGCGTCGGCGAGTCCAAGGAGTGTACTGACGCCTCGGCAAGGTATTTAAACCAATAACGGCATGTATATGTGATGCGCGTATACGTCATAGCTGTGGAGGCGGATCTTGGTATAAAAGCGTCAAATCTCATAAACGCCAGCGGCAGCAACTGTATAATTTCGCAGCTTCAGACTGACGACTACAGACGGCAGCTCGCCGACCTCGGGGCTAACCTGCAGGGCTTCGACATGGCGGTGGTCACCGCAGCACAGCCGGCGCTGTTCGTGATAGAAGCAAACAGGCAGAACAATCTGCGCGCCGCGGCGTGCCGGAGCGCATCCGACGTGCGCGAGGCGCTGGCCGCAGGGGCGAACGTCATAGTTTTCAACCCTTCGATCCTGGACCGCTACGCGCAGGAGCTCCTTGGGGGCCTTACCGGCGTCCCGCAACAGCGCGGGCTCATGCCTGCGCAGGCCGGCTCGTACGCGAAGAAACTCATCGGGCAGAGGCAGCGCGCGCCAGAGCCGATGCCCAAAATTGAAGGGCAGCAGCCGGAGCGCGCAGACGCGTCCAGGTTTCGCAGGCAGGCGCAGCAGCCTTCCGGCGAACCGCTGTGGGACAGAAAGAAAGGCATAAAGAAGAACATAAAGAACATCTTCGGCGTGGACTGATGCCATGCTTGCGGATTGTGAAAGAGCCATAAAATTTACGTTGCCAGCGGTGCGCATATCCGTCGCTCTTGCTCTCGTAAATAAGCACGGAATGCTCCAGGCTGATGTCGCCAGAATCCTCGGTATAGCGCAACCTGAAGTGAGCAAGTACGTCAGCGGGAAGTACTCCGCAAAGGTGCGCAGGGTGAGGTTCGCGGTCGAGAGGGCCGGACTGCAGCTGCCCATAACGAGGATGGCGCTCAGAGACCCAAGCACCAGAGAGCTGTCGAAAAGGATAGACGCCGCAGCATCGTCGCCCCTGATTATCGAGGCAGCGCTGCGCGCTTAAAATCTTCTGCCGCGCGTTCTATCTAGAAGAGTGCAGCATCTCGCTGCCGGCGCTCTCCACCTGTATGCGCGCCACGTCCTGTTTGCGCCTGAAACCCGGAAGCACGGATTCAGCAAACCTGAGCCCGCGCGTGCCGTCGTAGATGCGCTTCATCAGCGCGAAGTAGAACTCAGCGTCGGATCTCTTGCTCTCCCTGAGTGCTTCGAGCAGCTCGCGCTTGAGCTCTCCAACAACGTCCATCAGCCCCATGAGGTAAGCCTCGTCATTGATCCCGACAGCCCTTGCACCCGGCACCGTGCGCCTGGCCTTCACAGCGTAAAACACGACCGCTTCTGCATATTCCTGATAAGCCTGCATCGAGTGGTGCAGGAACTTGTCGTCGTAGCGCTTTAGCCTGGCTACGTCGGCCTTCATTTCACCAATCAGCATGCGCGCCTCGGCAGTCCTGCCAGAGTGAAGCATCGTTATCGCCCTGCCTGCGCCCATGATGGTGCGGCGCGAGAGGCCCATCACCTCATCGAGGCTCTTCTGCTTGCCGAGCACGCCTGAAGTTATCCTGCCTATGTCGGCTTCGAGTGCATCTGCCATCGTCATCACGCCCTTCTTTGGTGCACAAAAGACTAAATAGATTCTAAGCATTACATTTCGCAGTGGTGCAATGAAAGTTAGTGCGCCGGAGTTTGCAGTGCTCTTTGCAGCAGTGCTCGTGCTGCTCGTATGCGTCCCTCAGGCTGCCGTTGCAGCGGGCGCGTCGTCGTCAACGGTGACACTCTCCGGCTACTGCTCGCAGCCTCTGCCTAATACTGTAGACTTCGACCTGCGGAACTCGGGCAACGGCACCGCCAGCTCTCTCTCGATAGCGCCGTACTCTGAGGGCGTCTCTTTCCAGGGCCAGAATCAGTCGCTTGCGTACATCGGCCCGGGCGGCAATGTCACCTTTACGTTCAACGTCTCGTCATACCCGTACCCGGGCAGCTACGCGATAGGGTTCCTTGCGCGGTACTACCAGCAGGGGTTGCAGGTGTCCGCGTCCTTCCCGTGCATAATCTTTTCGGGGAGGCAGCCGTACAGCCTCGTGCAGCTCGGACAATTCAACTACTCGCACGGCAGTATACATGCCCTGTTCTACAACCTAGGGCCATATGCTGTGAATGCGACGATATTCACTATAACCCCTCCGAACATATATGTCAGAGGATCGCCTATGCAGGTCACAATTCCGGCGTCGGGCCGCGGTGAGTACAATACAACCTTCAATGTGACTGTGTACCAGCCAAGCGGAGTTACCAGCGCATCATACTCGGCCGCGGTGGCGCTGCAGTACGTCTCCAACGGCATGAGCCACGCCCTCTTCGGTAACCTTGCCATTTCCGCAGGCGGCCAGCAGGCGTCAAGCGGCCAGTCACTGATAAATTACGCGCTCTACGCCGCAATAGCTTCCATAGTAGTGCTGATTGCCGCATCGGTCGTAGTCAGACGCCGCGGCCATGCGTCTAATAACCCTGTAGATGCCCAATGAGCAGCAAAAAGCCCTATGTCAGCATAATAATACCGACGCTGAACGAGAGGAGCAACATAACCAGGGTCTTGCACGGCGTGAAGGCCGCGATGGACGGCCATCCGTACGAACTCATAATTGTCGACGGACATTCGACCGATGGCACTGCTGGCATAGCACGGTCGATGGGCGCCCGCGTGCTGTACGAGAGTACAGGCAAGGGTTACGCCCTGAGGAAGGGCTTCACCGCGGCGAATGGCCGTATAATAATATCGATGGACGCTGACATGTCGCACAGGCCTCGGGAGCTGCGGCTCCTTATAGCAGGCATAGAATCTGGGTATGACATATGCATGGGCTCGCGCTTCATGGAGGGCGGCGGCAGCGAGGACATGCCTGCGTTCAGGCGCTTCGGCAACAAGGTCTTCGTGACGCTCGTCAACCTGATATATCATGCACACTACACTGACCTATGCTACGGCTACAGGAGCATGACAGACGACGCCATCCGGAGGCTCCACTTGCAGTCCGACGGCTTCGGGATAGAGACGGAAATAAACATAAAGGCCATGAAGGCAGGCCTCAAGATAATAGAAGTTCCCAGCTACGAGAAGCGCAGGCAGGCAGGCCAGGGCAAGCTGCGTTCCCTCCGCGACGGCTACATAATACTGAAGACCATCCTTGGCAACATCAGCAGGTGAGAGTTCTCACCTGACGCCGGTAATCCTGTAAAGCGTGTATGTGGTGCCTGTGCTGTTGTACGTTGTGTTCACGATTGGGGACAGGTTATAGAGGTCTGCCGTCTGCGTGCATATGTTGTTCGGTGTTCCGCACCAGTACCCGTAATCCAGTACAGAGCAGCCGTAGATCGCATTCAGGCTGCTGTACATCGTCGTGTTCTCGAGGTAGCTCATCTGCGCCGCAGCACGTCCGTTGATGTTGAAGAGCGTGGGGTCGTATGAATACACGATGCAGTTGGTAGGTATCAGCGATATTGAGTTGTAGATAAAGTTCTCGTAAAACCTTGCAGGGCCAGCCTGCTGCAGCGTCGATGGATTGACCCCTATTATCGGCAGGTAATTGAATGACGAGTATGCGATGAGCGCAAGAACCACTGCAACGGCAGCGTATCCTGCTGTCTTGCGCGCCCTCTCCCTACTGCGGTCTGCCGGCGCGATGTCCTCAACAACGCCGATGGCGTATGAGGCTCCTGCCCCTGCAAGGATGCTGAACGGCGCAATGACGCTGAGCATGAAGCGCCAGTCTGTCCCGTACATGACGCTGCCGGCGTAGAACGACGTGTAGAGCACGAAGAACGCGAGGAACCATACCCCAAGGGCAGCAGCCGCGCGCCATCTGCCGTAAATAGCGAGAAGCCCGATCCCGAGCATGGCAAACGCTGTGAATAGCACCGGCTGCGGCTCGAGCGCCTGTCCGTAGGCGTCGAACCAGTAGAGCGAGTTGGCGCAGATGTTGTACCCGAAGTTGGCCAGGCTTATCGTCGAATTGGCGAGCACCTCCGGCCAGG
>JAJZII010000088.1 GCA_021810685.1 Microcaldota archaeon | reverse complement strand
GCGGCCGCATAATGCTGATGTGGGTGAACAGATGGCAATAACAAAAGTTACTGCGACCTTCAATCCAGGGCAGCTTAAGGCTTATTCGAAGAACGAGGCGATGCTCAACCTCAAATTCGAGAACCTAGACAACGAGCACACCTACTGGTGCGAATGCGACATAAAGGTAAACCCCCCGCTCTCGCTGGAGCACGACAGGGAGCTTTTCCTCGGCAGGACCAGGGTCGGCCTGCTCGCCCCTAACTGCTCGAAGGAGAAGCAGGTACGGATTTACACCAGGCCGAACAACTTCCCCGACGACTACACGCTAAGCATAACGACATACGCTTACGACGACGACGGTGCCATAGCCGAGCGGGCCGAGACCATGGGCTCGGTACCTTGCGTTGATGTAAAGAGTGTCAGCGTCGGAAAGTGACACGGAGACGCACATCCCTGGAAAATAGAGGTACTGTGCGTTAGAACATGAACAAACCGAAAAATTTCGTGGTAGTATTTAAGCTTTCGGTGCATGAATTTTATAGGTGAAAGAATGGCAGGGAAAAAAGTAGCGTATATAGTAGGTATAATTATTGTTCTGGCGGTAATCTATGTTGTGGCGGCTTCGCTCCAGAAGCCTGGAGGAGCGGTTTCTTCGGGCACCGCGGTGCTGCAGCTGACAGACCCACCCATAGTGCCGAACAACACGCAGGCCCTCCTGGTGACGTATTCTTCCGTTCAACTGCATGAGAGCGGCATGCCCAACTCCACAGGGTTTACCACGCTCAACGCGAGCGGCACTGTCAACCTCATGAACCTTACCAACTTCACCCAGACGATAGCTACAACTTCGATACATGCCAACCAGAGCTTCGACATAGCCAAGTTCGCGATATCGAACGCAGTTATAGTCATCAACGGCACATCGTACACGGTTACTGTGCCTAGCTCGTCGCTTGTCGTGAAGTTCAACAAGAAGCTCAATAGCACCAACAGCGTCGGCATAATAGACATGACTCCCACTGTGGTGCAGATATACACAGCTAACACGACGCTCTTCGTGCTCGTACCCTCACTCAAGGCGGTCGTGGTGGGCGCTGGCTCGGTCAGCTCGTCAGAAGCGCGCGTGGGTGCCAGAGCGCACATAGGAGTGCAGGAGAGCGCCGACCTACTGGGCACTGGAGCGCAGATATCGATAACTTCTGCCAGCCTCTCAGGCAGCGGCAACAGCACCAGCCTTAGCGTGACGGTCAGCAACAATGGCAACAGCTCTGTGGTGCTCAAGCACCTAATGCTCCGTGGCTACCTGCGCGCGATGATGAACGGCAGCGTTGACAGCTCAATGGAACCCACAGGCATTAGTGGCGTGGGAGCGTATAGTATGTTCAATGCCAGTATAGGAAGCATGCTCGGCAACCTCGGCGCTGGGTCGCAGTTCAACAGCAGCATGGGAGACATCGCCGAGATGCTTGGAATCAACAGCACCGACGCCTACAAGCTGATAAAGGCGCACCTCAACGCCAGCACCTCGGCCAACATGAGCGCGCTGCTCTCCAGCCTCAATATAAGCGCGAACAGCACCTTGGTTAGGGACTTCGTAGAGTACATGAGTAACAACGCCAACGCAAGCGTGATGGTGGGCATGCACAACTTCAACATCTCTAACCCTGGCCTGCGCGAGGCTATACTGCAGGCCGACCTCTACCAGCGCAGCTACCACAACACGCTGAACTTCATAATAAGCCAGAACGGCACGCTCAACCTGCCTTTCACAGAGGCAGAGGCTGAGGGACCCAACGGCTACGTGCTCGCTTCGGGCAGCAACGTAGACCTCAAGTACTCCGGGCCTGCAAGCTTCGGTGAGAGCCACGTTACTGCGGCGATAATAGCCAACCTCACGTACAATGTGGCGGTCAGCGGCGAGGATGGCGCGTTCGCGACAACGAACGTGACGGCAAGCTGACCCTGACAAGCAGGCTTTAGGCGCTGAATGTGGCGAGCGCATCTGGCAGATGCATCAGCAGGAGTCCCTGTTGGACGACACCACAGTCATTGTTAGGAAGAGCGGGGAGGCCGTCCCGGAGAACGTCACACCCATTAGGCTGCCGACCGCTGCGAAATAGGCAAGGGTCACGAATGAAAGTGCTGAGGCAGTGGGGGATTAGATGAAGAAGATTGACCTGTATGTGTGGTTGCTGTTTGCTGGTGTTGTGTTTCTGGTAGTTCCGTCAATAGACTTTTATTTGTTAAATATGACAGGGCAGCAGGCTGCACACCAGTTAGCGTTCCCAATCCTTGCGTGGGCAGTGCTATCGGTGTACTACCTGGCGAGATGGTCATGGCGGAGTTTGCGGGCGCGAAAGGCGCATAAGCAGGCACATTAGTATTTGTGCCTACTGTTGAAGGAGTATAGGCAGTTGTGATAGGTGCATAGCTTGGGCTTATGCCCTGCTCTGTGTTGAAAAATATCTGATATGGCGTGCCGACCTGCCCCTGCGCTATCTGTGCTGGCGTGGGGTTGTTGAAGTCCGCACCGTCTTGGTGCCTCCAGCAAAATGCTTATGCTGCGCAGCCCGCACCTCGTTACCTTTTAGCGCATGCGCCCAGTCACGAACCAGACATCAGACCTTGTAGACCGCAACGGTTGCTACTTGCGCTATCGTAGGCACAGCCTGGCTGGTGGTGAGCGTGTACCT
>JAJZII010000087.1 GCA_021810685.1 Microcaldota archaeon | reverse complement strand
GCATTCAAAGGGGGCGGATATGCAGACGGTGTAATTGCTAAGGAGTTCGTGGAATTCGCTGTAAAGCAGGGGGAGGAGCTCATGCCTTCCAGGGAGACGCTGCTCATGGAGGCGCACGATGATTACTCGGTCCTGTACACTGGCCTGGGCACGTTGGCGAACGAAGCTCTTTCGAGGCTGCTGGGTCACCTCCTGAGCGCCAGGCTCGGACACAGCATCAACATAAAAGCGTCTCCTTATTCGGTTTTCGTTGAAGTGCAGAACGCAGAGGAGCTTAGGAACATTCTTCTTTCCGTGAAGCCTGAAACGCTCGAACAGACCTTGGCAGGAGCGGTAACGGAGACAGAACTCTTCAGGTATAGGTTCATAACAGTGGCCAAGCTCTTCGGCCTAGTGGACAGGGGCGCGGTGGTCTCGAAATCGGTCGCAAAGCGGCTCGTTAAGATGCTCGCAGGCTCGCCGGTGTACGCGGAGACGCTGAGGGAGCTGATGCATAACTATTTTGACATAGAGCTGCTGAAGGAGTTCTTCAAGAAACTGCACAGCAAGTCAATAGAGGTCAGGCTTGTAGGGGCACAGAAGATGTCGCCACTGACCAATACAATACTCAACTCAGCATATTACACGAAGGAGCTGCTGATGCCACTGACTCCCAGCGGCGAGCTTCTGAACTCCTTCGTGAGTTATATGATGGGTAAGAGCATCAAGTTCCTCTGCACGTACTGCGGGTTCAGCTTCACCAGGAAGCTGGAGGATGTGAAGGACCTCGGCTCTATTGCATGCCCAAGCTGCCGGAGCCCCATGATAACACCGTACAGGGATGATTATAAGGAGATTGTAGAGAAGCGTATAGCAGGGAAGCGTACAGGCCATGGGGAGAGAGCCGTGATGAAGGAGATGATGCAGGAGGCCGGCCTCGTAAACTCGTATGGAGGCAGGGCAGCAGTTGCGCTCTCGACATACGGCGTTGGGCCGAGGACCGCAGCGAGGGCTCTCATGATGTTCAGACGTGACGAAAGACTTTTCTATATGGACCTGATAGACGCACAGAAACAGTTTATAAAGAACAAGAAGTATTGGTCAGTATAGGCGGGATTTATGCTCTACCTCGTTGGAATAGGACTCGGTGACGATGACATGCCGTTAGCGGCACTAGATGTGTGCAGGCGCAGCGACGTGTATATCGACACGTATACAAGCATAGTCGACGAAAAGCGCCTGGCGCACATCGCCGGGCTGGTGGGCAAGACGCCCAAGACGCTCGCTAGGCATGATTTGGAGGAGGGAGCTGGCGCACTGCTGGAGAAGGCCAGGGACAGCGACGTGGCAGTGCTTGTCGGGGGCGACCCGCTGACTGCTACAACCCACAAGACGCTGTTCATCGACGCCAAACGCATCGGAATGCGAGTAAAGGTTATCCACGCAGCGTCCATCCTTTCAGCTATAATTGGGGAAAGCGGCCTTGACTTCTACAGGTTCGGAGCGCTATGCACCATATCCAGATGGAGCGAGCACTACAGGCCGGTTTCTTTCTACGAAACCATAGGCAGGAACCACTCAAACAACATGCACAGTGTGGTGCTACTGGATTACGACGCCGATTCCAATTCGTCGATGGACATCGCCGAGGCGGTAGGCATATTGGAAAAAGCAGAGGAGCACTACAAACGTGGAATAATCTCAGGCAATACGAAGATAATAGTACTGCACAACATCGCGCGCGATGGCCAGGCCATAGCCGTCATGAGCGTGGCGGCGGCAGGGAAGTTAAAGTTTAATAATGGGGTCACGTCATTAGTAGTGCCGGCAGCGCTTACCGACATAGAGCGCGAATCGATGGAAGGCATGTACGGAGATTGAATGACGCTCCTCATAAGCTACGACAGGAAGACGAAGCGCATATTCGCCAACGACCAGTCCACAATAGACCTGCTCAGGAATGGAAATATAGGAGTCATTGAGGGCAGGGAGCTAAGGCTTATGGTAGAGGAAGCCCTTTATATAATAGACGTCAGAAAGGCGCTGTGCATAGATTCCACCACAGGGGCCGCAATGACGTTCAACGACATTGCAGGGGAATTCGTCAAAAACAAGAAGCTGATGGCACGCTACTTCACGTACAAAGACTGGAAAGACAGGGGCCTTATGATAAAGGGCCCGTCGGAAAAAGCGAAGGCTGAAGAGCAGACGTCAGTAAAGAAGTACCCAGCTGCAGATCTTAAGCTCAAGGGAGTCAAACTACACGGCGTCTTCTTCCCGGAGGACATGACCACAGTAGTAGACGATCCGGAGCTCGGACGCAAGATATACGAGGAGCATTGGCTGGGCCAGTACGGCACGTATAAGGTAACGGGCCATGGCACCCTCAACAAGCTCGATGTGTATGAGACGCTGCTGCTGGCCGACATGGGAGCGCTCGAGGTGAAGAACTACAGCCGAAGGCAGGTGATGGATGTAGCCGTAGAGAGGCGTTCCGATTCAGGCAAGATGTACGATGTGTACAGAGACTGGAGGAGCAAGGGCTACGTAATAAAGACCGGCTTCAAGTTCGGCACGCACTTCAGGGTGTATTTCCCTGGCGCGAGCCCGGTCAAGAACGGGCCGGAATGGGTACACTCCAAGCACGTTCTGCACGTCTTCCCCAGGGATGCGAAGCTGCTCATATCTGAATGGGCGCGCGCCATACGCGTCGCACACT
>JAJZII010000007.1 GCA_021810685.1 Microcaldota archaeon | reverse complement strand
ATACATGTTCTCACGAAGGCAGACAGGCTCGGCAAGAACTTTGAGCGCAGCTACACAGACTTGGTAGAGGAACTGGGCAACAAGAACATAACCTTCGAGCTGCGCGTCATGAACAGCGAAGATGCAGGACAGCAGCACGAACGCCTTCTGATAGACTCGGCTAGGGCTTACAAGATACCGCCACTCAACATCATAAACAAGAAGAACGAGCACGTTGTGAGCATAGACCACGGGCGCGCCGCGAAGCGCTTCGAGTTCCTCTGGAACCGCGGCACCAAGTATGAGCATCTGCGTGGCGCGTAATTCAGTAATGCGAAAGGTGCAGGCGCATCTAAAAAGCCTTGGCACCAAAAACTGGAGTGAAGGGGTAGCATGAGGATAACGTTTGTATTGGCAGCAGCCATTATGATTTTGGCGTCAGGGACAGTGCTGGCGCAGACTATAGGAAGCGCGCACATAAATGCACCGGCGGTCGTGCTCCAGAACAACACAGGCATAATAACGACGATAAGCCTGAACGTGAGCAGCGGCAACGGAGCCGTGACCGTGACAGGACCGAGCGAGGTGGCGGCCAGTACGGTCGATTCGGCGCGCACTGCCGCGCAGGCCGGAGCCGATTACCTTGGCCTGAGCGCAGGAAACTACAACTTCTCGTACGTGATACACGACAGCACGGCCAACGTTTCGGGTCCGAGCGCCGGCGGGGCGATGGCAATGCTTGCCGTTTCTGCGCTTTCCGGCAGGCAGCTGCGCACAGACTTCACCATGACAGGCACAATCAGCGCCAACGGAAGCATAGGCGAGATAGGAGGAGTCTATGACAAGGTCGGCGCGGCGAAGGCAGACGGCCTTGACCTCGTGCTCGTGCCGGCGGTGCCCAGTACATCCATAGAGGACGAGCTCTACCTGCTCGCGCAGGACCAGTACGGCATACCGGTTGTGCAGGTGGCCAACATAAGCCAGGCATCAGTGTATGCGTTCTCAAACCTCAGCGGCAACGGAGCCGAAACGACGTACAACTTCTCAACATCACACTATCCGCCTTCGCTGCCCAATGCCGCGATATCGTGCAGCAACAACTGCAACGAGAGCGCCTTCGGCGGCCTTACTGCGTTCACATTGGGCTTCGTGCGCAGCGCCGTAAGCAAGCTTGGGCGCCAGTACAACTTCACGGCAGCGGCGTCGCAGATGTCAGAGGCGCTGACAGAAGCCCAGGGGCTAGTCTCGAAGGGCTATGATTATGCAGGAGCCGACGCAGCGTTCCTCGACTACATAAACGCTTACTTCTTCCTGAACCACAACGCTACGCGGGCCGGTGGCCTGCAGACCCTGCACTCAATAAGCGATTCGTGCGCGGGAATATACGCGCCGCAGATGACGAACATAAACTATGAATATGTCATCGGGGGCGAGCTGCGCAAGGGCTGGGCTCAGTACACGCTCAACGGCACCATAAGCACGTACAACGCCACTGCGATAGACAGCGATGGGGTGCTTGAGGATCTTTACTCAGGGAGCACGGCCAACGCATGGTGCGCCGCGGCCGACTACATGTTCAACTCATCCAGAAGTATGGGAGGCACGCCCGTCGTGCCGTCTGCGTCCATTGGCAGCCTGGCCAAGGCCAGGATTCAGAGGGCGGCGGGCTATGGCCCAAGCCTTTACCTGGCAACCGCACAGCTGGCGTACAACTCCGGCGACTACCCTGTGGCGGTATTCGACGCCGACTACGCCTACAGCTTTGGCAGCCCAAGCAACGGGAGCACCACAGGGCTCCTCGAATCCGCCAGGAGCCTCGCCTCCAGCGCGACGTACGGCATATGGGCGTCACAGTTCGCCAACGAGGCGATGATGTATTATTACGATGCGGGCGCGGCGAGCAACGCGACGGTTAGGAGGTCTGATGCAGTCAATGCCTATCAGACTGCGCTGCTGGCGAGCCAGCTTGGCAACGACACGCGCAACATATTCGCTAACCTGACGCCGACCAACACCACAACGACCATACCTATCACGACGGCCGGTTCCGGCGCACCCCCAATAGCCGCAGGAGAGCAGGGTATTATATATATTTTGCTGGGCATAATCATTGTGCTTCTTGCCGCCCTGCTGGCGGCGCTCGCGTACATCGCGTCGAGGTCTCACAAGCGAGCCAAGGCGCGCGGGCGCGGCACAAGAAGGAAGAGGAGGCGCAGGATGACATGATTTCTGTGCTTTACGTTGGAAGGTGATTATATAGCATCAATATTACCAGGCAAGACGTGCGTTTCGTGCGGAAGGCTCACTCATGAGTATACTGAGTTCAAGTGCCCGAAGTGCGGCAAGGACATGATAATCCGCTGCATGCACTGCAGGGAGATATCTAACAGCTACAAGTGCAGCGAATGCGAATTCGAGGGGCCGTGATGCGATGTCCGCAGTTGGAGTCATATACAAGGTATACCCGAAGGACGGAGAGCTCGAGAAGGCCTTGGATGGCATAAAGAAGCTCGGGCCGAAGAGCGTACAGACTGAAGAGGTAGCATTCGGCATAAAGGTAATAAAGGCCTTCTTCACGTTCGACGATGCCGATGCGGGCAGCTCTGCGATGGAGGAGAAGCTGAAGGGCACTGAGGGCGTCAACGAAGTGGAAGTCGAGCAGGAGACGCTTATCTGACCCTGTTCCGCTGCGCGTGCAGTACCTTTTTTATCTATGTGGGCGTAAAACCCACACGCTTTAGCGATGGGATATAAGCCCACTGCAACATATATAAATACAAAAAGCGTAATAAATACGGTCGCCGTGAAAACTGCATATAAATATCGTGCATATCCTTCAAAGGCGCAGAAGGAAACCCTCGATAAACAGATGTTTATTGCAAAGGAACTCTACAACATCCTCCTTGAAAGATCAAAGGCATACTACAAGGAAACAGGGAAAACACTCACAGAATACAGGATGAACATCTGGATAACGCAGATGAAGAAGGAAAGGCCTGAGTTCAGTGAACTTCATTCCCAAGTCCTCCAGAATGTCTCAAGAAGGGTATCCGACGCATACAGGCACTTCTTCAGAAGGTGCAGAGAAAAGAAGCAAGGCAAAAAGGTAAAGGTTGGGTTTCCACGATATAAGAAGTTCGTATCATCGCTGACATATCCCCAGGCTAACGGTTTCAGGATAGAAAAGAAGAGAGTCGAACTCTCAAAGGCAGGCAGGATAAATTTCGTCAACCATAGGGATATCGAAGGCAAACCAAAGACGTGCACGATCAAGAAAACAAAGTCGGGAGAATGGTACATAACGATATCGGTGGAAAAGGAGGCTATGGGATTCGCATCAAATAATAAACCACAGATAGGGCTTGATTTGGGTTTACGGGAATATGCAACTCTTTCAGATAATACGAAGATTCCCAACCTTCGATTCGGAAAACAATCACGAAAGAAGGCGAAAAGGTTGCAACAAAGAATCTCCAGAAAACAGAAAGGTTCAGTGAACAGACACAAGGCAGTATTGAAATTCGCAAGGCTTTCCGAATCCATTGCAAACAGGCGGAACGATTTTGCCCACAAGCTTTCCATCAGCCTCGTCAGATCATATTCCTTCATTGCATACGAAGACCTGCAAGTCCAGAATATGGCCAAGAATCATCATTATGCTAAATCCATCAACGACGTATCGTGGAGCAGGTTCACGCAATTCCTTTGCTACAAGGCTGAAAGCGCTGGTTGCAGAGTGGTTGATGTACCTCCACAATATACCACGCAGACATGCAACGAATGCAGGAACATACAGGAAGTGGAAAAAGGCGCAACAGTCTACATCTGCGGCAGATGCGGATTGCAAATCGACAGGGATTTGAATGCGTCTATAAATATATTGAGGATTGGACTTGAAAAAAGTTCAACTACCGAAGGGCATTCGGGAAGTCAAGCCTCTGGAGACGACGTAAGACCTTCCGCAAGGGAGGCGGTTGCCGATGAATCAGGAACTATATGGGTGGCATCATGACGACCAATCATAGCCACCATGGAAGCCCACCCCTTCAGGGGTGGGAGGATGTCACCCAACTGGCGCGCACAATCAGAGGCTGATTTTGTGATAAGGTCCATAGAGCTCAGGAACTGGAAGACCCACCAGCACAGCATGCTCGAGTTCCAGAAGGGCGTCAACGTGCTAATAGGGCTTATGGGCGCAGGCAAGAGCTCGATAATGGACGCGATATCGTTCGCACTCTTCGGAAGCTTCCCGGCTCTTGAGCACAGGCGCGTAAAGATAAGCGACATACCGACCAGCAGGCCGACGGTACTCACCGATGCCGAGGTCAAGCTCGTATTTGACTCTGGCGGCGACGAATACACCGTGACGCGCACGATACAGAAGGGTAAGACGAGCGGCGCGAAGCTCGAAAAGAACGGTGAATATCTCCAGACGCAGCCGGAGCGCGTCACAGAGGAAGTGTGCAATGTTCTCAAGATAGGCTACGACACATTCTCCAGGGCAGTGTATGCAGAGCAGAACAATCTCGAGTACTTCCTGGAGCTCGACAAGAAGAGCAGGAAGCACCAAATAGACGAGATGCTCGGGCTCGACCACTTCGCGGCCGTCGAGGACAATGCGACGTCGCTGATAAACAGCATGAAGGGCATGGTGAAGGAGGACGAGCAGATGCTCGAAAACATGAGCGTCCCTGCTATAAAGGAAAAGGTGGCAGAGCTAGAGAAGGAATTCGAGAAAATCTCGAAGGAGGGCGCAGAGGCGAAGGCTGAGGAAAGCGCACTGAAGGAGCAATCCGCCAAGACGAAGGAGGAGCTCGAAAGGCTCAAGCGCGAGAACGCGAAGAAGGTGGAGCTCAGGACGAAGATAGAGGGGCTGCGCAGCAGGTCCGCGACCATCAAGGCTGAGATGGAGAAGCTCAAGGCCATGAAGATTGATGGGGAAGCGCTCCGAAAGGAGCGCGAGAAGGCGCTAGCAGAAGACAAACTTGCAACAGAGGAGGTTGACAAGGCAAAGAGGGAGTGGTCCGCCGCACAGAAGGCTGTGGCCGAAACTGGTTCTTTCATTATAGAGGCAGAAAAGAAGGCCAGGGTCCGCGACGCGCTTATTGAGAAAACAAAGGGCAAGGAAGATAAGGCACTCGCAGCCTCGCTGGAGAAGGAGAAGATCGGGCTGCAGAAGCTCGCCGGAGAGATAGCGGCCAGCAGGAGCAGGCACGACGAGGTCAACGAATGGCTCAAGGAACTAGGCAAGCATGTCGGTGGCAAGTGTCCCGTGTGCGAAAGGGAGCTTGAGCCTGAGCTGCGCAAGAAGCTCCTTGCCAGCAAGGAGGCGCTGCTGCGCGACCTCGGCGCCGGCATAGAGTCGAGCTCGAAGATGGCAAAGGAGAAGGAGAGGCTCATCACAGAGCTTGACAAGCAGGTGCAGGAGCTGCAGTTCGCGCTCGACAAGCTTAAAGATTACAAGGGCCTCGATGAGGAACTGGAGAAAGCCAAGGAGAAGCTCACGAAAGGAAAGGAGGAGTTGAAGGAGAAGGAGGCAGTGCTCGGGAGGATGGACAAGAATGCAGAAGCGCGAAAGAACGCGCTGCGCGACCTGAAGAGCAGGGAGGAGGCGCTGGAGCGCCTGAAAGGCCACGAAATGGAGAAGGCGCGGGCAGATTCTGAGCTTGAGAAGGCAGCGGTGGAGCTCGAGAGCATAAAGGTCGACGACAAGCAGCTTGACGCGCTACAGGGTTCGTTCACTGAACAGTCAGCGAAGCTCAGCGGCGCCAGGGAAAGGCACGCGAGCATGGAGCTCCACGCTAGGAGCGTGAAGGCGCAGCTCGAAGAGCGCAGGAAGGAGCTGGAGACGTACACAGGAATGGAGAGGCGCATAGAGCTGCGCAGGGAGCGCGTCAAGAATATGAACAAGTTTAAGGAGGCGATAGTTTCGACTGAGACAATGCTGAGGGCACGCCTCGTCACTTCGATAAACGAGCTCATGCAGGGGCTGTGGCCGTCACTCTACCCGTATGGCGACTATGCCGGCATAATGCTCAACGCCGAAAACGGAGACTATGAGCTCGTAGCCGACGTCGGCACAGACGGCACCAGCGAGTGGGCGCCTGTTAACTCGGTCGCGAGCGGGGGGGAGCGGAGCGTTGCCTGCCTTACGCTGCGCATAGCGATGGCGATGGTGATAGTGCCGAACCTGCGCTGGCTAATACTTGACGAGCCGACGCATAACATAGACAGCGCAGGAATAGGCAAGCTCATCGACGTCTTCGGGAGCTCACTTCCGGATATAGTCGAGCAGATATTCATAATCACGCACGACGAGAGCCTCAAGCAGATAAGCAACGCACGCATATTCGTATTGGACCGCGACAAGGCGGCGAACGGCCCGACGGTAATCGGAAGCGCATAGGAACAGGCGGCAATATTTTATTAACGGTTGACGATTATTAATCTGTGATTCGCATGGCTGAAGGGGAAAAGATAGAATTCGTGAACGGGAAGTGGCAGGTGCCGGACAATCCTATAATATTATATGCGCAGGGCGACGGCATAGGGCCGGAGGTGACGGCTGCCGCGTTGGCCGTTGCCGACGCTGCCATAAGCAAGGCCTACGGAGGCTCGAAAAGCATAGTGTGGACGGAGGTGCTCGCCGGCGACGCGGCGCAGGAGAGGTACGGCGACAGATTACCTGAGGAGACAAGGAAGCTCCTCGGAGAGTACAGGCTGCTTCTTAAGGGGCCGCTCACGACTCCTGTAGGCGGCGGCTTCAGATCAATAAACGTGACGATACGCATGCTTCTCGACCTCTACGCCAATATAAGGCCGGTCAGGTACATACCAGGCCTGGACAGCCCGCTCAGGAAGCCGGACAGCGTAGACATGATTATATTCAGGGAGAATACCGACGACATCTACACAGGGATAGAATGGAAATATGACAGCCAGGAGGCACAGAAGGTGCGCGACTTCATGAAGAGCAGCATGAACGTGAGTATAGATGCGGACGCAGGCATTGGGCTCAAACCCATAGGCAAGGGCAAGACGCAGCGCATAACGCGCATGGCGCTCAAGTACGCCATAGACAACAAGCGCAGGTCAGTCACGATAATGCACAAGGGCAACATAATGAAGTACACAGAGGGTGCGTTCAGGGAGTGGGCCTACGAGACTGCTGCTAATGAATTCCCAGACAGCGTCGTCACGGAGGCCGACGTGATGTCGAAGTACAAAGGTTCAGTGCCGGAGGGCAAGCTGCTGCTCAACGACCGCATAGCGGACAACATGTTCCAGCAGGTGATAGCGAAGCCAGAGCTGTACGACGTAATACTGGCACCGAACCTCAACGGCGACTATATATCTGACGCGTGCGGCGCACTCATCGGCGACATAGGGGTTCTCGGAAGCGCCAACGTGGGAGACACCGGCGGCATGTTCGAGGCAGTTCACGGCACCGCGCCCAAGTACGCAGGCAAGAACGTCGCGAACCCGATGGGCATGATAAAGGCAGCAGAGCTCATGCTGACCTTCATGGGATGGAAGGAGGCTGCAGACCTCATAGACAAGGCATTCGCGAAGGCGATGCAGGACAAGAGGGTGACGCAGGACATAGCCAGGCTCATGGGGACCGAGCCCCTGGGCACGAAGGAGTTCTCCGATGCGCTCGTTGGCTATATAGAGGCCTAGCTTACTGCTTCGCGGCCTTCAGGACGTACTGGAGGAACACTTCCTCCGGCTGCGCGCCCTCGAACGACAGCGTGTCGTTTATGACTACCTTTGGCACGCCCATCACGTCGTATTTCTGCGCGAGCTCCATGAACTCGCTTGCTTCTATCATGCTGCCCTTAATCATGCTGTTCTCCATAGCGAACTGGTGCGCGGTGCGCACCGCCTGCGGGCAGTACGGGCACGTCGGCGTCACGAAGACCTTTATCTCGACGGGCGTCTTCACCTCCTTGAGGCGTTCCTTGGTATGAGGCTGCAACCTCGTCTCACCCTTGGACGCATCGATTATGTCCTCCAGCAAAGAAGAAAATTCATAGCCCGCTGGTATGCCGTAGTACACCACGTTGTAGAGCTTCTTGCCTCCGATGACTATGGCCGGCGTCCTGTCTATGCCGAGGAACTTGGCTTCCTTCGCTGAATCGTTGACGTTGTACTGCTTGACCTTTATCTTGGGATTAAGCGAAGCCACTTCCTTCACCAGCTCAAGCGTCTGGACGCAGTACTGGCACGCTTCCGGGCTGTCGTAGAAGAACATCACGTTGACCTCGTCCTCGAGGCTCTTCCCGAAGAGCTCGGCCACGGCCTTCCTGTCCGCGTCTTTGAGCATTGCCATTGGAATCACTTCACACAGGCGATTTGCCGCTTCAGGTCTATATACTTTGATGTCAGGATTACAGCCGTGTCAGGCCGAATCCGTGGTCCTGGCGCTCCTCCCTGTCCTTCCTGGAGAACATCTCGGGGCTATTCACCCCGGCGAATATTGCTATGACCTCGACCTTGCCGTTGTAGGCAGGGTCTATCCTGGCTCCCCAGACTATGTTGGCCGTGCCCTTCATCTGGTCAGTGAGCTTCCTGCCTATCTCGTTGGCATCGCCAAGCGTCAGGTCCTCACCGCCGGTTATGTGTATCAGCGCACTGGTCGCACCCTCATAATCGACGTCAAGCAGCTTGTTCTTGAGCGTGTCCTCCACGACCTCGTCGATCCTGTTTTGACCCTTCCCCTCGCCGATGCTTATCATGGCCAATCCGCCGCCGGAAAGTATGTTCTTGACATCCGCGAAGTCAAGGTTTATGAAGCTCGGCATGTTCACTGTCTCGGTTATACCGCGCACTGCTCTCGACGTTACCTCGTCCGCAACGCGGAACGCCTGCTCAAGCGCGAGGTTCGGGTATAGCTCCACCAGCCTCTGGTTGTCTATAACTATGAGCGTGTCGACGTTCTTGCGCATCTCCTCTAGGCCCTTCTGCGCAACCTGCAGGCGCACGCGCTCAAGCCTGAACGGGAATGTGACGATACCTATGACGATGGCGCCGTTGCGCTTCGCCACCTCTGCCGCGACCGGTGCTGCGCCCGTACCTGTTCCCCCTCCCATGCCTGCCGCAACGAAAACGAGGTTGTAGTTTGAGAGAGCGCTCTCTAGGTCGGACCTCGAGTACTGCGCTGCTTTCTCGCCTATATCAGGGAAGCCGCCGGCGCCGAGACCCCTGGTCAGGGGTCCGCCTATCAGCACGCGCCTTATCTGCGAGTCAAGGCTGTTTATGTGGTTGGCATCGGTATTGATTGCTATGAGCGACGCTCCGTGTATGCCCTGCCTTGATATGCGCTGGATGGTGTTGCTGCCTCCGCCGCCAACGCCGCAGACTGCTATCTTTGCCTTGAAAAAGCCCTCGTCTTCATTAGACTCGAGTGCGCTATCGATAAGCTCCATTGTTCCACCTAGTCTACTGATGAGCGCAAATATAAAATAGTATAGCAGGCAAGGAACTGCGTCGATGGTTTCGATGTATAGCATCATAACTGTCGCGGCAGTTGCGGTCATGCTCCTCTGGAGCATGAAGGACGGTCCCATCAGGATACTTGTGACGTGGCTTGAAGTGAGGCATGTGGCATTGCTCGTGGCGATAAGCAGGCTGGCCGTGGCAGGAGGCGCCGCGCTCGCGCTGCTATAAACGTTTTTATAGCTTGTTGTGCATAACCTATTCTGTAAGCTCTTTGTAGCGCCGCATGCGGCGCAACGAGTATAACCGAGTGTTTATAATGGCAAGGCTCAGGCCCGCAAGGACCTTCAGGTACATACATTCACAAGCGTGGGCGCGCTATTCGCAGAAGAAGCCCAAGAAGAACTACATACGCGCGCTCCCGCACACAAGCCTGCTCATCTTCAAGATGGGCACGCCCAGCGACGGCTATGACACGACGGTAACGCTCAACACAGAGCAGGACGTACAGGTCAGGTCCAACGCGCTCGAGGCGGCACGCCAGCAGGTGCACAAATATCTCGAGGGTGCGATACCGCTGGGGTACGAGTTCCGCGTGCTGGTCTACCCCCACCAGGTAATACGCGAACACAAGATGGCTACAGGTGCGGGCGCGGACCGTATCTCGCAGGGAATGAACAACGCCTTCGGCAAACCTACTGGCGTCGCGGCGAGGCTCAGGAACGGCCAGGCAGTGTTCATGATAAAGACCTCGAAGAAGAATATAAACCACGCCAAGGAAGCTTTCAGGAAGGCCTCCGGAAAGCTTTCAGGAAACTACAGGACCAAGGTAGCATAGCTTTTTCTATCTGGACGTGCTGATCCTTTCCTGTCACGCACGCAAGAGGTGCATCAATGCGCGTACTGTTGCAGTTCCCCGAAGGGCTCAAGCAGAAGGCACTGGAGCACGCGAAGCGCTTGGAAAGTCAGGGCGACGAGGTATTCGTGTCGGCTTCGCCGACCTTCGGAGCCTGCGACCTTGCTCTTGATGAGGCAAGAGCCATAGGTGCCGGCAAACTTGTGCACTTCGGGCATGCAGAGTTCCACCACGTAGACTTCAACGTCGAGTACGTCGAGTACCAGGTCGACGCACCCCTTGCTATCCTTGAGAGGTCACTGGAGCTGCTCAAGGGCTTCGGCACGATAGGCCTTGTCACCACCATACAGCATGTCCACCAACTGGACCTGATAAGGGAGTTTTATGAGCGCAGCGGCAAGAAGGTGCTTATAGGCAGGCCTTACGGCTTCGCGAAGAGGCCGGGCCAGATCCTCGGATGCGACGTGGGCAGCGCGGCAAGCATAGACAGGCAGGTCGACGCGCACGTCTACTTCGGCGGCGGCATCTTCCATCCGTTGGGAGCGCTGCTGGCGACGACCAAGCCCTTCCTGGCCATAGAGCCGTTCGAGAACAAGGTGGAGTTCATCGATTCGATGCGGGAGAAGCACGCGAGGAGGAGCAAGGGCAAGGTGCTCTCGGCGCTTGACGCGAAAAACTTCGGCATCATGCTAACCACGAAGAACGGCCAGCACAACGCGCAGCTGGCCGGCCTCCTGAAGAGAAAGATAGAGGAGAGAGGCCTCGCGGCAGCGATCCTGACATCCAACACCTTCGACTTCGACTCCCTGAACAACATGTTGGAGTTCGACGCGTTCGTGAATACAGCGTGCCCGAGGCTCGCGGTCGACGACCCTGACAGGCTCAACAGGCCGCTGCTCAGTGCCAACGAGCTCATGGACGTGCTGAGGATGAAGGAAGAGCTCGCAGGTATGAGGAAGGGCAGTAGCTAGAGCTCACGCAGGAACCAATCCTTAAATGAAAAAAGAAAAAGAAAGAAGAAGCCGAGCGATTAGCTCGACTTCAGGGTCATAGTAGCTACCTGCGATAGCAGCACATCGCTGCTCGTCGAGGCAGTCTGGAACGCAACCCACACTGAACCGCTGTACGATGTTCCAGCTGTAGTTACGAATGTTGTGCCGCACGTTGTGCTGGATCCTCCAGGCGCTGGTGCGTTAGCAGTTACTGTAGTAGTCTGGCCGCTTGCAAGACCGCCACTAACAACGTCGAAGCAACCGCTCGCAGCCGGCATCGTCGAGTACGTTGGGGCAGCAGAACCTGACGCTATGAAGAACACATCAGCGCTGGTCCACGACGTGCCTGTGCTCTGGCCGAAGGTGAACGTCAGGCTACCAGCATGCAGCAGTGGAGACTGGCAGAGGTATCCGGAGCTTGCTACGCAAGTAGTGCCCAGGAACGAGCTGCTGCTAAATACTCCCAGTGAGAATAGTGCCGCCAGCACTATCGCGATTATTAGTATGGCCCACCCGTATGTCATCAGGTACTCCATAGCGCTCTGCGCTTTTTTGTATGCTTTTCCCATCAAGATCTACCCTTGTAGTTCAGAGATTTAAGGAATGGCTGGATATAAAAGCTTTTTGATTTTGAAATTTTTGTTTTGTATAATTGCGTCTGTGCTGGCGTGTGCAGGGTTTAGTCCCTCGAACAGATGGGACGGGCAAACGCTTAATAATCTGGTCGGGTTCATTAGAGTTTGTAAAAAAGCATTGGGTGGAATAATGGACTCAAGCGAGGAGATGGATTTCAAGAGCGCGCTAAAGCACGTCGACGCCAAGGGCACGAAGTTCGTGTGGCTCGGCATCGAGCCGAAGGAGCGCATAGGCGAGCTGCTTGAGATCGAGAAAGACAAGATTATGAGCATAGATCCAGAGCAGCTGCTTTACATGGACGAGAAGGAGATAGCAAAGCTCGAGAACCATGTCTTCCTGTGCTATCACGGCAACACGTCGGGCTTCGTGGCCAGGCACCTGAAGAAGGCGCACGGGCTCAGCAGTTACCATGTCAAGGGCGGCACTGCTGGCGTGGTCGGAGACATACTCTGATTTCCGAACCCTGATTCTGCTTGCTGTAGAACACCATGGGCCTGCGGAGAGTCGAACTCCGGTCTCTAGCGTGTAAGGCTGGCATCTTGACCGTTGGACTACAGGCCCGTTGGCTTGCTACTTCTTCCTTGCATTGCTCCTGCAGAAAGCATCTATCTTATCCATTGCATACTCTAATATTTCTTTTGGCGGCAGCGATACGATGCGTATGTGCGATGGTGCGCCGAAGCCCGAGCCCCTGGTCAGCTGCACTCCGGTGCTCTTCAGCAGCCTGTCAACGAACTCCCTGTCGTTCTTAAGCTTGAGCGCCTTGAAGTCCACTTTGGGGAGGATGTAGAATGCGCCGTTCGGCCTGACCGCGCTCAGATAAGGGTTCTCGTTTATGCGCTTCGTGGCGTAGTTGACGCTGCGCTCTATCGAGCCCACCATCTTCTTCAACGTCCTTTCGTGCTCCTTTACGTTGTTCATTGCCTCTGCCACGGCATACTGCGCGGGCGTGTTGACCGAGAGCCTCATGCGAGCCATGTCCGCGAGCTTCGCCTTCAGCTGCCTCGACATCGCGTCGTGCTCCGGCACCAGCGCGTATCCGATCCGGAAGCCAGTAGCGTCGTAGTCCTTCGACGCACCGTTCAGTATGATGTGGGGCATTCCCTTCGCGATGGAGCTCATCGTCGTGAATTTTGCGCCGTTGTATGTTATCTCGTCATATATCTCGTCGCTTATCAGCAGCACGCCGTAATCGTTTGCTATGCCTGCCAGCTCCTCCAGCACCGAGCGCTTCAGCACGGTTCCAGTAGGATTGTTAGGGTTAGTCACTATCAGGTATTTTACCTTATGGAGCCTCTTCTGGGCCTTCATTCTCGCCAGGGAGCGCTTCACGCTTTCCGTATCTATGTTCCAGCCGTTTGCTTCGTCGTAGCGCTCGATTATAGGTGAGCCTCCGTCAATCCTGAGCTGCGACATGTACTGGTTGTAGTACGGGCTGAAAATTATCGCGTAATCGCCGTCATTTATCAGGGCGGAGTTGATGAAGTGCAGGCCTTCAGATACGCCTGCTGTCACTATGACGTCGCCCTCAGTGGCATGCACCCCATACATGCGGGAGTAGCGCCTGGTTATGGCGTCGACGAGCTCGAAGATGCCTTCCGCGCGCGAATAGCCAGTATGATTTTCCCTGAGGGCCTTGACGTACGCGTCTATCATATATTTAGGAGTGGTGAAGTAAGCCGGAGGGTCGCCCCTGTTCAGCTCTATGACCTTCCTGCCGTGCCTCTTGAGGCTCTCGACCACGCGCTCCTCCTCTAGTATGGAGTTATTGGCGTAGGCGCTTCGTCTTGATAGGATAGAATGCATTGACTCATCTTTGGACAATGAGTAGAGAGTATATGACCATTAAATATTTTTGCGGGAAACACTAGGCTAGCGCGGTGCGTATCATGATGCTTTGCATAACAGGCCTGCCGGGCGCAGGCAAGAGCGAGGTAGGCGCAATCCTTGTGGAAAAGGGCTTCGCAGAGGTAGAGATGAGCGCCAGCATCAGGGAGAAGATGCGCGAGCAGGGCATTGAGGCCAGCAACGTGAACCTGAGAGAGTTCTCGCTGAGGATAAGGAAGGAGTACGGCGGTGACATAGTCGCCAGATGGGCCATGGAGTCCATAAAGAAGCTAGGCACGGACAAGGTGCTGATCGTCGGCATCAGGGGCGAAGACGAGGCGAGGTACTTTAAGAGCCAGGGAGAGCTGAAGATTATATTGGTGACAGCGCCCGACGACTTAAGGTTCGAGAGGCTGAAGGCGCGCGGAAGGCCCGACGACCCGAAAACGAAGACTGACTTCGATTACAGGGAGGAGAAGGAGCGTCAGTTCGGGATAGAAGGCATAATGGCACGCGCGCAGTATGTCATAAGCAACTCCGGCACCATGGACCTGCTGAAGGAAGACGTGAATGCATTGCTCGAAAGGATTGATGCTGGCGAATAGGGTCACTGCCTGGGCGGCTTTTCCACTAGCGCCGCGTCGTCTATTATGTACGTGCCGTTCGTTCCCTCCATCACCGTGTGCGACTTCCTGACCTCTATGCGCCTCTTGAAGAGTGGCGCGTCCAGCACAAACGATTCCGCTTCTCCGCCTTCGAATATGAGGCTTATCCTGTAACGCCTGTTGAGCGCTATGAGCCTCTCTATTGTCTGCGCGTTTATGTGCGCGCCAAGGAAACTCTGGTCGAATCCCTCGGCCGAGACATGAGTTATTATCGCGTCGTACCTCTCTGCGAGCTCGGACAGTTCGTCTATAGGGTCGATGCCCCACAGCGGGGCGACGTGCTTGATCCCGAGTCTGCCGCATATCGCCTGTATGCGCTCGCGCTGGTAGGTGCTCGCTACCGCACCGGTTATGAGCACGTCCACCTTGTTGCCGACGAACGTCTTCTCTAGGTCAGCGAGCTCCTTCTCCTTCTCGCCCTTAGTGTCTGCGAAGACCTGCCTTATACCCATCGCCTGGGCCTGCAGTGCGGTCTTGTCTATGTTGGGCTTGTGGAACATGTAGCTGGCGTCATTCTCAGGGCGCATCGTTATGAGGAGTTCTGCGCGTTGGCCCTGCGCCCAGGCCTTGTGCAGAGCCAGCGTCGAGTCCTTTCCACCGCTGAAAAGACATGCTATCATGATGGCACCTGGTGCTTTGTCTTCACAGTACTCGACGGGCAGATGTCGTTGAGCACGCAGCGCTCGCAGTATTTCCTGCGGGCTGTGCAGGCGTCCCTGCCCAGGGCTATGAAGAGATGTGTGAGGTCGCCCCAGTTCTTCCTCGGCGTTATCCCCATAAGTTCCTTTTCTATCTTCGCCGCGACAGTGCTGCGCGCCAGGCCCAACCTGTTTGCGACGGTTATGCAGTGCGTGTCTATCGCTATGCCATAACTTTTGTTGAAGGCGTTGTAGAGCACCACGTTGGCCGTCTTCCTTCCCACTCCAGGAAGCGACGTCAGGCCTTCCATCGTGTCCGGCACCTTCGACATATAGTTACCAACTATGACCTTCGCTGCGTTTACTATGTTCTTTGACTTGCTCCTGTAAAGACCTATGCTCTTAGTATACTTGTAGAGCTGCGGCGGTCGGAGGACGGCGTAGTCGCTCACGCCGCCGAAAGCGCCAAAAAGTTTGGGTGTTATTCTGTTGACGCTAGCGTCGGGCGCCTGCGCCGACAGCATGGTGGCGACTAGAAGCTCCCAGGGGCTCCCGTGGTCGAGGGTTGTGCGCAGCTCCGCCCGGTACCTGCGCCTTAGCCTTGCTATGACGACTCCGAGGAACTTTACCCTCTGACTGTTCATGCGGATAACTTTATGGCAAGGTAAATAAAGCTTTAATGAAGATGAAGATATACAAGGTGCGACGCCACTTATTGGTCTTGACGGGAAAGGCTTTGAAATGCGGCACTTACACTGTGATACAATGACCAGAAGATGCATGACCGCAAGCGGCCTTATAATAGAGAATGACAGGGTGCTCTTCATGAACCACCTGAAACTCGGCATATGGGTATATCCAGGCGGCCACGTTGACAGGGGTGAGTTTCCCGACGCTGCTGCGCTCCGGGAGGTGAAGGAGGAAACTGGCCTTGATGCGGAGATAGTAGCTGACGACAAAGTGAGGTACTCGGACAAGGTCGCACACTCTGTAGGGCTACCGTTCGCGATAATGTACGAGGACGTTCCGTACAAGGACGAGCCGCACATACACTACGACAGCATTTACGTGATGAGGAAAACCGGCGGCGAACTGAAGCTCAGCGAGGGCGAGGGGAGCGAGCTCCGGTGGTTCGATATTAAGGGGCTCGAGGCCCTCGATACTTATCTT
>JAJZII010000086.1 GCA_021810685.1 Microcaldota archaeon | reverse complement strand
GCCGGCGAAGCTCGACGAAGGCACGCGTGCAAGGGCAGCATACGGAGCCGACACTGCGCACGAGCGCCACAGGCACAGGTATGAGTTCAACAATGATTACAGGGAACGGCTCGTTGGGGCTGGGTTGGTGATAAGCGCGACGACTCCGGACGGCAATATAGTAGAGATTGTTGAGTGGAAGGATCACTTCGGAGTTGGCACGCAGGCGCACCCCGAGCTTAAGTCGAGGCCGGAAAGGCCGGCACCGCTCTTCGCCGCGTTCATAAGAAGCGCGATGGGTTCAGAGTAGCAGGCCGGCGTACGAAAGCAGGTACCCCATGACGTCGCCCACAACTGGAATCCTTGATGAGACATGCCTTATCCTTGCCATGTCGCCCTCGGACATCGCCCCGACGACTACCAGCGCGGGCGGATAGACCAACAGGTATGTTATGGCTGCGGTTATCAGCAACGGTATGTAGTTGCCACCCCAGAAGAGGCTCAGCAGGTAGATTGGTATGGAACTTATCACGTTGGCGGCCAGCACCCTGGCCAGGCGCGCCGTATGCAGTTGCGCCCTGAAGTCGCGCATTATGGCCCTTACGAACATCACCCCCATGACTGTCGGCGTTATTATGAACATGAGCACCACGAGCCCTACACCCTTGAACTCAGGCACCAGGACGAACAGTAGTACTAGCTGCACTGCGGCGAGTATAGCGTTATACTTCAGTACCTTCTTCACCTTATTTGCACTTATTAGCAGCGTGCTGGCGTACGAGCCGGCTATGTAGATGAGGAGGCCGAGGGCCGTAATCCTCAGGTAAAGGGGCGCGAGAGTGTAGACGCCGCTGAAAGCGACGTAAGATACAGGCTTCGCGAGCATCGCGACGAAGAATATCAGAGGCGCAGCGAGAAGGAATGCAAGGTACACAGAATAGCTGAAGAACTCGCCCGCCCTGTGGCTCAGCTTCGAGTTCGCGAGCGTCGCGGTGAAGGTGGGGAGCAGCGAAAGGCTTATGGAGCCGAAGACTATGTCGAACATGTAGCCCACCTTCGACGCTATGCCGAAGTTGCCCAGCATGAAGGTAGTGGCGAAGAGGCCCAGCACTATTAGTGATATGTTGTTCATCACGGCGCCGAACATGTTAGAGAGCGCCACGGGCAATGAGAACTTCAGCATGCGCCTTATGCCTGCAATGGTGGGTGCCACAATGCCTATTCCGTTCCTATTAGTTATCAGGTATATGGCTATCAGGAAACCTGCAGCCTGACCCAGTACGAGACCCAGGGCCGGTGCCAGCGCGCCGAAGCCGGTTAGCGCCAGGCCTATGCTTATCGCAGCCTGGAAGAATGCGCCAGACGTTATTACCAAGCCTGCATGCATTGACCTGCCGACGCCTATGAGCATCGAATAACCTGCGCCGAAGAGCATCGAGGCGAGTATCGAGCCTGCAATCACCTGTATCACATACGCGTACGACGTATTGTGGAGAGAATACTTCGCTATCGGAACGCTGAGGGCGATGGCGGCGAGCGTCAGGACCACACCGGCCATGAAAAGTATTGCCAAGCCGTCCGACACAAGAGGGCTCAGCTTCTGGCGCTCCTTCTTAGTCATGTACTCTGAACCAAACTTGTTCAGTGCAGTGGCGACGCCGAAGCTGCCGAACGAACTGAAGGTGCCTGCCACGGCTGCCGCTACCACATAGACACCGTAGATGCTCGGTCCCAAGAGCCTCGCCACCACTATGAACGACACCGCAAGGAACGCGAACGAGAGCACCTTACTGATAAGGATGAAGCTTGCCATACGGGCCGTGCGTGCCCCAAGCTCTAGTGCGCTGCCCTCCTCGGCTGCGCCCGCCATCTCAGCCAAACTACCACTCAGCACCCTATTGTGCGTGCATATTATTAATTTGTTTCAGGGAAGTCACGTCAGGCATAAAAACCTTTAGAGGTGTAATCTATGCATTATGCCGCGCGCGGAGCACTCGCTGCACCGCGGCTTCTTCACTTCACTGGAATGGTATGATGGAGGACAAAGAGGGAAAGCCCCAGGGCGTGAGAACTGAACACGATGCGCAGCTCTTCGGCGAGCAGAAACAGGCGCATGAGCATTCACGCAAACCGGCAAAAAGCGTCGGCAGGTACCTTAAGGACGCCGGCAAGAAGATCAAGAGAGAGTATGTCTTTGCCGCAATCGCGTATCTTGTCATCGCGCTCATAGTAATTGCCCCGATAACGGCCAACATGGCATCGAGAGCTCCAGGCAGCGGAGGCGACACATACCAAAACCTCTGGGACATATGGTGGGTCGCACATGCTGTGACGCACTTAAAAAGCATATGGAGCACCAACCTGCTCTTCTACCCGATAGGCTCAAACCTGATTTACCAGACGATGAGCCCCATCGGAGCGCTCTTTACAGCGCCATTCCAGGCGGTGAGCATACCTTTCGCGTACAACGTGATGCTGCTTTTGGGTTATGTAGTTTCAGGCCTTTGCATGTACGTGCTGGCGAAGTACGTGACGCGCAACGCCTACGCGTCCTTTATAGCAGGCCTGGTATTCTCGTTCAGCGCCTTCCACGTGGCGCAATCGTACGCGCACATTGACTGGATCGCCATAGGCTGGGTTCCGCTGGCGCTGTACTTTTTCCTGCGCATGCTCAACGACGGTAATAAGTATAAGAACGGTGTAGGTCTTGGCATAACGCTCGTGCTTGCGGTTTTTATGGGTGACGTCGAGCAGGGCATAATGCTGATGCTGCTGCTCGTGCTCGTCGGCATAGCGTACCTGCTTACCAAAGAGACGCGCAGGC
>JAJZII010000006.1 GCA_021810685.1 Microcaldota archaeon | reverse complement strand
ATGTACTCTATGGCGTTCTGCGCTTTGACGCCCTCAGGCATTCCTTACACCCTCCCCGCACCAAATATACATAGCGCCTTTTTAGATATTTATGTTGGGCGTCAGCCTGCCTTCTTCCATAAATCCTCAAAGTGCGCCTTGAGCGCCCTTATGCGCGCAGGGTCTCTCGTCAGATCTATGTGCTCTATGTTCCTGTGCATGCCGCTGTACGTCAGGTTCGCGCTGCCGGTTATCGCCTGCAGGTCAGAGATGTAAAGCTTCTCGTGGACGAAGGCGCCCCTTGAGAACCTAACGTGCATGTGCGCACGTCTCCTGAACGCCACGACAGCAATTAACGCAGCGTCCGCAGCTGCAAGCTGGGTCAGTACGAGCACCATGGCCCACAGGCCCGCGAGCGCCGATATCGCGATGCCACCCGCAAGAGCGCCCATCGCCTGCAGCCACACGGACGCTCCGCCCTTGCTCAGGTAGCGCTCGAGGGAGCGCTCCTCCCTGGCAGTCCTGACGCTCGTTATCAAGTAAACTTCCTTTTTCCGTGCTATGCCGGCGAGCTTCTCCGCGTAATACCTGCTGACGTAAGGCGAGACTATTCTCACTGCCTTGCTCCTGTCGCGCAGCAAGCGCTCCACGGCTATGTAGGAGCTGCTGCCGCTGTAGGCCTCAGTAGCGTTTGTCCTGCCAAACATGCCTCTCGCTAATCAATGGCATTACAGCTTAAAATCAGTTGCGCGGCTCAGGCCTTCGCCTGCGCAATGAGCTCCTTGTGTTTGTAGGCCCTGCGCTTGCGCATGTCGCTCCAGCAGTCGCCGCATATCACGAGACGCAACGTCTTCTTCGCTGTCTGCGAGCTCTTCACGCATGAATGGCAGACTTTTCGTCCGCAGTAATTGCAGGCCTCGAACCTGAAGACCTCGCGTTTGCATCTTTCGCACAGCATGATTACACCATTGCGCACGCCAGTTGCAGCTTAATAGTTTTCTACGAGAAATACTAGAAACTGCCGCAACCGCTAAACCGCGCAAATACAGAGTGATAATGATGCAAATACATATAAAAACTTATGGCTGCACGCTCAACCATGCCGACAGCGACATCGTCGAGGGTGTCGCGCGCGCCGCTGGCATGCGTATCTCCGGCGAAATGGATGCGGACGTCATAGTGGTGAACACGTGCACCGTAAAGGCAGTCACAGAGCGCAAGATACTCGAGCGCCTGGCTGGATACGAGGCACAGGGAAGGAGCGTTGTGGTGACCGGCTGCATGGCTTCTGCAAATCCTGACTTAATCGAGAGGTACGCGCCGCACGCCAGCATCGTGACGACCCCAAATGCGCACATGATACCGGAGCTTGCCCTGGATGTGGCAGGCGGCAATAAGCTCTCCGTAGACGGCTACTCCAAGAGGGATGCTGCGGCCCTCGCAAACCCTGGCCATGGTATCATAGCGCGCATACCTATAAGCGACGGCTGCCTGAGCGCGTGCTCGTTCTGCGAGACGAAGCGCGCCAGAGGACCGCTCAACAGCTTCCCTGAGCGCTCCATACTGAAGGCGGTAAGCATCGCTGCCGGGAATGGCGCAAGGGAGATAGAACTAGCCTCGCAGGACACTGGCGCGTACGGACTCGACCGCGGCACCAACATCGCAGAGCTAATGAAGCGCATCTCCTGCATCGAAGGGGACTTCATGGTAAGGGTCGGAATGCTGAATCCGGAGCACATGTGCAGGTACATGGATGGGTTCATCGACGCGTTTGAGGACAGGCGTTTCTACAGGTTCGCGCACCTGCCTGTGCAATCTGGAAGCGACCGCGTGCTGAGGGAAATGCGCCGCAACTATACTGTGAACGACGTCAAGACTATGTTCGAGAAACTGCGCGAAAGGGTGGATGGCATCACGATCGAGACGGACGTGATCGTCGGCTACCCCGGCGAAACGCGCGACGAGCTCAGCGAAACGCTCAAGTTCCTAGAGAGCTCTCGGCCCGACATAACAAACATATCTAAGTTCGCAGCAAGGCCGCACGCTAGCGCGTCTTCACTCAAGCAGTTCACCAACGAAGAGGTGAAGGTCCGCAGCGCGGAGACTTCGCGGCGCGTACGGGCCCTCCAGCACAGCATAAACGAAGGCTTTTTAGGAAGGAACGTAGATGTGCTTATAACAGAGAAGGGTGCGCTTTCGGCGAACGGCAAGACAAGATCTTACAGGCAGGTTGTCATCAACAGGGGCCACGAAAGCATCAAGCCGGGAACGTGGCAGCGCGTCAAGATCGATAAGGTGTCGGCCAACGCGCTTTACGGCGCGCCGGCGTAGAGGTTGTGCAATGTACTCGAAGGCGATGCAGGATTTCCTTGAGAAGAACGGCATCGGCATAGGCGACATAATAAAGGCGGAGGACCACGGTTCCGTCATAGAGGGTGAGCTGATGCCAGGCACCGAGGCCAATGCCCCAAACGTGCTGGTGGTAAAGCTCAAGAACGGCTACAACGTCGGCGTCAAACCCAGCAAAACCAAGGTGACGAAGGTCACCGCCTCGGCCAAGAAGGAGCTCACGTTCCCGACGGCCAAGCTGAAGCAGAAGGAGGACCTTCCCAAGGTTGCGCTGCTCTACACCGGCGGTACGATAGGTAGCAAGGTCGACTACAAGACAGGGGGCGTCTACATGCTGCTCAAGCCCGAAGAACTTTTCTATGAGGTGCCAGAGCTCTCCGGCATAGCCAGCATCTCCGTAAAGGCGCTTTTCAGCATAAGCAGCGAGGACATGTCATACATCGAGTGGCAGCGCATCGCCGATGAGGCTGCGCAGGCAGTCAAGGGGGGCGCCCGCGGCGTCGTCGTGACGATAGGCACCGACACGATGCATTACGCGTCCGCGGCACTGAGCTTCATGCTAAAGGATCTTGACGCACCCGTTGTCCTGACTGGCGCGCAACGCAGCGGCGACCGGGGCTCGAGCGATGCCTTCCTCAACCTGATATGCGCGGCGAGACTCGCCGCCGAGTCGGACATCGCGGAGGTCGGCATCTGCATGCATGCTACGAGTTCTGACGATAAGTGCGCGTTCATGCGCGGCACGAAGGTGAGGAAGATGCACACTTCGAGGCGCGACGCCTTCAAGCCAGTGAACTGCAAGCCCATCGCAGAGCTGGGTGCGACCGGCGAAATAAAGTATGTAGGGAAGCACAGGAAGATAAGCCCGGCAGCCAAAGCGAAGGACGCTGCGGCGATGCCTGCCTTCGAGCAGAAGGTTGCGCTCGTCAAGGCGTACCCCAACTCTACACCCGACATAATAACATACTATGCGGACAAAGGCTACAAGGGCATAATAATAGAAGGCACGGGCCTCGGCCACACGCCTGTGTCGACGGAACACGAAGGAAAGTCGTGGCTCCCTGCAATAAAGGACGCAGTCGGCAGGGGCATAATAGTTGGCATGACGTCGCAGTGCCTCTACGGCAGGGTCAACACAAGCGTCTACCGGAACCTCAGGCTGCTGAGCGACGCGGGCGTGGTGTACTGCGAGGACATGCTGCCTGAAACCGCATACGTCAAGCTCGGCTGGCTCCTGGGCAACTACGGCGCCGCGAAGGCCAAGGAGATGCTAAGCAAGGATGTTGCCGGCGAAATAACTGAGCGCAACGAGTACGACGACTTCACCGACGAGGTGCTTTGAATGGCGGACGACGAGCACTACGCCAAGCTCGGCTTCAAGTGCGGTCTCGAGATACACCAGAGGCTGGCCACGGAGCGCAAGCTCTTCTGTGCATGCCCCGCCAGCACCACGGAGCGCCCAAGCAGCGCCGCCATCTTCAGGTACCAGCGCGCTGTGGCTGGTGAACTGGGTGCTGTTGACGTCTCGGCGCAATTCGAGGAACTGAAGAAGCGCCGCTTCGTATATAATATATACAAGGAACATACGTGCCTCGTCGACATAGACGAAGAGCCACCGCGCGAGATGAATAACGAGGCCCTCGGCATTGCCCTGTCGGTAGCGTCTGCCCTTGACATGAGCGTGGCCGACGAGCTAGAACCGATGAGGAAGGAGGTGGTCGATGGCAGCAACCCAAGCGCATTCCAGCGCACCGTGCTCGTGGGCATGGACGGCAAGGTCAAGACAGGTGCCAGCGAGGTCGGAATAACGATGATGTCGCTCGAGGAGGAGTCTGCGGGCATAAGCGGCAAGGGTGCCGATTCGATAACCTACGACTCGGACCGCATAGGCATACCTTTGGTGGAAATAGATACGAGCCCGTTTATTCGTTCGCCAGCCGAAGCGAAGAAGGTTGCGCTGTATCTGGGCACGCTTCTCAGGCTCACAGGACGCGTGCAAAGAGGCATAGGATCTATACGCCAGGACGTCAACGTCTCGATCAGGGGCGGCTCCCGCGTAGAGATAAAGGGTCTCCAGGAGCTTGACACGATGGACAGGTTCATCGAGAACGAGGTGCTGAGGCAACAGAAGCTTTTGGAGATAAAGGACTGGCTCATCAAGCGCAGCGCGTCTGTCGGGTCGTCGCATGACCTGACAAAGCTGCTGAAGGGCACCAAAGTGAAGATAATAGCTGACATGCTAAGAAACGGCGGCATGGCCGTCGGCATCGCGCTCCCCGGCTTCAAGGGTGCCCTGGGCACCGAGGTCAATCCCGGCAGGCGCCTCGGCACTGAGATAAGCGACTACGCGAAGATGGGCGGGGTCAAGGGCATAATCCACAGCGACGAGGACCTAAAGGCGTACGGTTTTGAGGACAAAGAGATAGAGGCAGTGCGCGGACACATGAAGCTCAAGGAGGACGGCGCCTTCATCATTATCGCAGGCACGAAGGAGAGTGCGCCGCTGTCGATGATGCTCGCGGCCGAAAGGGTTCGCGCAGCACTGGTCGGCGTCCCGGAAGAGACGCGCGCCGTAGCCAGCGCAGAAACTTTCACGACGAGGTTCATGAGGCCGTTGCCGGGTGGCTCGCGCATGTATCCGGAGACAGACGTCAGGCCTATACAGGTGACTGACCGGATGCTGTCCGACGCCAAGAAGCTCGCCCCCAGTATCGAGAAGGAGCGCTCGCGCCTAATGAAGGAGTTCAACAGTGCGGAGCTCGCCGCACTTCTTATGGTATCTCCTAGGCTCCCCCTCTACAAAGTCCTCGCCGCACAGGAAGGCGCGGACTTCACCTTCATCGCCAACACGCTGCTGCAGAAGTTCACGGAGTTAAGACGCGGCGGCTTCGCTGTCGATTCGATACCTGAAAGCAGGCTCGCGGAGCTCTTCGGCGCCTACGCCAAAGGAAAACTTACCAAGCATGCCGTGGATGAGGTGCTCAAAGCCCTCTCGGGGAAGGAGGGTGACGTGGACACAATCATAAAGGGAAAGGGTTTAGCCCGCATGACTGGGAGCGAGCTGAAGAACCTCGTCCAAAGGTTCAGGAAAGAGGAGCCTAAGCTCAGTAATGCTGAGCTCATCCGGAGAATCATGCAGAAGCATAGGCTCAATGTCGACGGAGCTGAGCTGAACAAGGTCGTTTCCGGCGAGTAGACTCAGAGAAACCTTGCCCCGTTCTTCGTTATGAGCACATCGTCCTCGAAGCGCGCGCCTCCAAATCCATGCACGTAAATGCCTGGCTCGTCGCTCACGACCATGTTCTGCTTCAGGATGTTCTTCTGCAACCCAAGGCCTGGTCCGTCGTGGACCTCGAGGCCGAGCCCGTGGCCCAGGGCGTGCATGAACAGGCCCTTGTAAGCTCCTCCATCCGCCTTGTTGATGAAGTCCGACACTGCATTGTGCACTTCGCTGCCTGGTATGCCTGGCCTTATGCGTTTCAGGCCCAGAGCCTGCGCCTCCCTGACAACTTCAATGATTCTGTTCATGCGGGCGTACTTCGCGCTTTTCCTATCGGGCCTGAAGATAAACGTTCGCGTCATGTCTGCGCAGTAATTGGCGTGCTTTGCGCCTACGTCGAGAAGTACGATACTGTTTGGCCTAAGCCTTGTCGCATCGGGCGAATGATGCGGCAGCGCGCTGTTCGGGCCGAAGGCGACTATGCTGTCGAATGCCTGAGCAGGGGAGCCATGCTCGCCCATCAGGTAATTGAACCTCGCCGCGAGCTGGAGCTCCGTCATTCCCTCCTTGAAATAATCAGGTATCGCTGCAAGCGCCTTCTTCGTTATGGATACTGCCTTGCTTATGCTCTCTGTTTCACGCGCATCCTTGATCATGCGCGCTTCAGCAAAGAGCGCAGTGGCATCCTTCACGCTCTTCGGTCTCGAGTGCTTTTTCAGGAACCTGTAATACGCGTACGGCAGGAAGCTCCCTGTTATGCCGACGCGCCTGCCCTTGAGCAGCGAGCCCAATGCATTGGTCATGTCGGCCCTGCTATCCACTATCTTGACATCGAGTTCCTTCGGCCTCTCGGCAATTGCTATGCCCTTCTCGAGCTCCGACGTCAGCAGCGTCATCCCGTGCCTGGTAGCGACAAGCATCGACTGCTCGAAGGTTCCTCCCTCGAAGCCCGTCAGGTAAGTGAAGTTGGCGTCCTTCGCCTCTGTATTCATTAGGAACAGGGCGTCGAAGCCGCCATTCGAGAAGAGCCTGTCGAGCCTCTGCCGCGCGCTTTTCATGATGACACGTAACGAAATGCACGGCTCATCTTTTATATCTGCGTATATCCTGCTGACTGGTCGGATGGCCCTAATAATTATCGGTGTATAGAAGGCACGGGCCTCGGCCACACGCCTCTGTTATAGCATACTGCAAGTGTGAACTGACCTGCCTGCGCTAGTCATGCAAACATGTGTGCTGCTCGCCTTTGCAGCATCAACGTTCAACAGGCTTGGCGTCGGATGAAAACAAGTGGGCCCGTGGAGAATTGAACTCCAGGTCTCCCGCGTGTGAAGCGGACGTCTTACCACTCGACTACGGGCCCATGCGAAAAGCTCTGTAAGCTCTGCTTTATAGGCTTTTATAGTTATTTTGACAAGGTATAAAAGGGTGCTTCCATGGTCTCTGATTTCTATACCGGCACAGGCGACGACGGCAACACTATCGTCGGCTCCAGGCGTGTCGGGAAGGACAGCGCACTCATGCACGCGATCGGTGACGTGAACGAGCTCAACGCAGTTCTGGGCGTAGCGCTGCAGAACCTCGACAGCGACATGATATCTAATCACGTGCGCGCCATACAGAACGAGCTCTTCGTGATAGGGGCGGAACTTGCAGCGAGCGAGGATCCAAGGTTCACCCCGAAGCGCACCATCTCCGGAGCCGAGGTGAAGGCGCTTGAGGAAGCAACCGAGGAAGTGGGTGCGAAGGTCGGGCAACTTAAGTCGTTTGTACTGCCCGGCGGGCCGGCGGGCGCCGCGTATTTGGATCATGCTGCTACTGTTGCGCGGCGCGCCGAACGCTCTGTTGTTAGGCTGTGTATAGAGAAGAAAGACCTGAACCTAAAGCTCAAGGTCTACATGAACCGGCTCTCGTCATACCTGTTTTATGCGGCTCGCTGCGTCAACAAAGAAGAGGGTGCAGAGGAGCAGAGGCCTGTCTACTGAGACTCGTGCTTTTCAGGCTCGCCCAGGCTGAAGTACTCTTTGAACTTGTTTGTCGTCTGGAGCTTTTTGGTCCTGCCGACGCGCTTTGCTGTCACGAAGTCATTCTCCACCAGCTCCCTCATATAATCGTAAGTAGACGAGCCGAATGCCTTGACCACGTCGGTCTGGTAGACGGGTTCGTTCCTGCTCACGTAAGCAAGTATGCGCAACGCTCCTCTCGTTATGTCCGGCTGGCCCGCGAGGCCGTTGACCTTGCTCGCATAAGGCTCAGCGACGGTTAGCATGTATTTGCCGCCTATCTCGATGACGCGCAAGGACCCTGCCCTGATCTCGTAATCGTTCTGCAGCTCCTTCAGTGCCTTCGATATATAACCAAGGGACGCGATGCCGGTGGCCTGCGAGAGCTCCTCAGAGCTCATCGCCTTGCCTGTGACGAAGAGCGCGGCCTCTATCAGGCGCTTCGTGTCCTGCTCTACATCTGAATTAGCCTGCTGCAGCACTGCGCTCACCCAACATTACGAATATCTCGTCGAAGAAGCTATCCTGCTTCATCGATACGCGCCCCTTGTGCGCCAGGAAGAGCAGCGGCACGAATAGGTCGAGAAGTATGCTTTCAGAGCTGCCGAACAGCCTGGCGAGGTTGGCGAACGTAGTCGTCCTGTACTCGTCGGCGTTCTTCTTCACGAGCGAATAGACACGCTCCATCTTCTCGTCTATGTCGTCATCGTTGACGTAGAACTGCACAGGTATGGACTGCGCTATCTCGCGCTCCTCCCTGTGCTGCACCATCTTCATGGCATCATCAAGCGCGTCCATGAGCTCAGCGAGCGTTATGCGCTTCCCCGGCTGCTGGCGCGCCCTCGGGGTGATGCCCTCGACATTTGGAAGCACGCGCTGGCCCATCCTGGGTTCCTCCGCATCGTCAACAGGCTCATGCACCTCAAAGATGGAGATGCTCTCGCTCTTCATCCTTAGCAGTATCGAGGCCGCGAGCACGATGTTCGCAGGCACGAATAAGTCCATGACCTTCATGTTGTGTATGACGGCCACGTAGCTCTCGACCATCTTCGCGATGTCTATATCCCACGGGTCAAGCTCGTTCCTGTCAACGAGCTCCATCAGGAGCTCACGCCACGTCGCGTTGCGGACGAAGCCTTCCAGGTCGAATGCCTTAGCTGGCGCAGATACTACGCTCTCTAATGCGTCCGTCATGCGCAACGCCCGTGACTGGTCAGTCATATTGCCCCAGTAAGGTATTTATCCCTGTTGCTGACCTCTGCGCGCAACAGTTCCGGCGTGCTTTAGCGCCTCCAAACCCGAAACATTGGAAAGGTATTAAATGGTAGGCAGCGAATACTATTGCTGGCGATTGAGCCAGGGGTGGCACCACGATCAGCACGGCAACTCTAAGGCTGCGCATGTACATAACGCTCATACTTTCGTTTGCGATAGGCTTTGCCATCATATATGCGCTGCTGCTCTACGCGGGCATAAGCACCTACTTCATCATAGTCTTTGCAGCGCTATTCTTTCTCCTTCAGTGGTACATCTCGCCGCACATCCTGGCGAAGGCGTCGCGCATACACTACATAAAGGACGACGAGTACCCCCAACTGCACACGATGGTCAAGGAACTAGCGGACCAGGCAAAGGTTCCAGTGCCGCGCATAGCGATTGCGCCGGTCAAGGAGCCAAACGCCTTCGTCTTCGGGCGCACAAGGAAGAGCTCCACGCTGGTGGTGCACGAGGGCCTGCTCCCGCTGCTCGATGCCAAGGAGCTGAGGGCGGTGCTGGCGCACGAAATCGGGCACCTCCGGCACAACGACGTAGTAGTGATGACGGTCGTCGCGTTCATACCTATGCTGGCGTACATAATAGCGCAGAGCGTGCTCTGGTCTGGCATATTGGGAGAGGGCAGGAACAACGGCTCGTATATCTTCCTGTTCGGCCTGCTCGCGTTCATCGTCTACTTCATATCGGAGCTGCTCGTGCTCTCCCTGTCGAGAACACGGGAGAGCTTTGCTGACGAGTATTCAGCCACCACAACTAAGAAGCCCGAGTACCTGGCATCCGCCCTTTTCAAGATAACGTCCGCCAACGCCGGCACGCAGAACGCCTCGCAGAGCTCGACCGTCGCGAGGTCGCTCTACATAGTCGACTTCTTCAGCGCGGAGAAGGACGCCAACGACATAAAGAAGAACGCCTCGTCTTTGAAGAAGCTCATACCTCAAGCCGACATAGAGGATCTGGTCAGGAGGGCGCATCAGAGCCGGCAGGGTATCCTTGCCGTTCTCGGTTCGCTGCTCGCAACCCATCCGTCTACTTACCGGCGCTTCGTCGACCTCGCCAAGATAAAGGATAACCTCAATAGCTGATTGCGGCCAACGCCTGCGGCTTCCTGTTTTTCATATAGTCGGGCTTTGAAATCCCTTGTCTTCAGGCATATGCTTTTTGGGCAGGGGTCACTTATACTAATCGGTAAGCAATGCCGACGATGAGACAGTAAGCTTATAAACCTTAAATATTTTCATAATGCCTATGGCATTAGCAGAGCAAAGTCTAGCTGCAATAATAGCATCTGGGTTGGAAAACGAAGATAAAGTACTGACAAAGCTCGACTCGGTAAAGGACCACGTGGGCGAGGAAATATTCATAAGGGGGTGGGTGTACAGAAAGAGACACCTTAACAATGTCAACTTTGTTCTGGTAAGGGATGGATTCGGGATAATACAATGCACGTTGCAAAAAGACGAGGTCGACAATGATAGTTGGGAACATTCAGAGAACCTCTACATCGAATCAGTGGTCAAGCTCATAGGCACCATAATAAAGGATGAAAGAGCCCCAGAAGGGGTAGAGATAAAGGTCAGGGAGTTCAAGACCGAGTTCATGGGAGATCCATTTCCCATAGGGAAGGATCAGAGCACCGAAATGCTACTTGACATGCGGCACCTTTCCATAAGGAAACAGAGCATAATCAATGCACTTAAGCTTAAGGCGGAGCTGGTCAGGAGTTGCAGAGAGTTCTTGGATGACAGGGATTTCATGGAGATACAGCCTCCAATGCTTAACGTTTCCGCCTGTGAGGGGGGATCGACGCTCTTTGAAGTGAAGTATTTCGACAAAGTTGCGTATCTATCACAGAGCGGTCAATTGTATAGCGAAGCCGTCGTGGCTGCGTATCCGCTGGTCTATGTGATGGCCCCATCATTTAGGGCCGAGCCAAGCAGAACTCCGCGCCACCTGACAGAGTTCTGGCAGCTTGAGCCAGAAATGGCATTCTACAACCAGAACATGAACATGAAGCTGCAGGAGGAAATGATAGAATACGTTTGCCACGAGATGGCCGAGAAGCAGAAAGGTATACTGGAGAGGTTCAAGCGGGATCCAAAAGACCTTCTGGCAATAAAGGCGCCGTTTGAAAGAATTACATATACAAAGGCGGTGGATATGCTCAAGGACAAGGGAGTTGAGATAAAGTGGGGAGAGTCGATAGGACTGGACGAGGAAAAGATATTAACGAAGGAGCTAGACCAGCCAATATTCATGACAAGCCAGCCAAAGGCAATGCGGGCATTCTACATGAAAGAGAATCCAGAAGACCCGAGGACAGTACTGGATGCGGACATGCTTGCGCCAGAAGGCATAGGGGAGATAATAGGCGGCAGCGAGCGTATCAGTGATTACAACGAGCTTATAGCACGCATGAAGGAACAGGGTCTAAACCGGAAAGACTACGAATGGTACCTGGATATACACAAGTATGGCCAGATACCGCACTCTGGATTTGGCATGGGAACTGAAAGGGTAATCAGGTGGATAGCGAAACTCGAGACAATCCGGGACGCAATCCCGTTCCCAAGAACTATGAATAGGCTATACCCGTAAGACCCAGCTAATCGTCACTTTTCGCGGTTCCAAGCATGATGTCCAGGCAGAGCTCTATCTCGTCCTTGGAATAGGGCCTGACCACGCGCTGGCCCTTGAAGACGGCGCTCCTGCCGTGCCCCTTTGCGGCCTGCCTTATCCTGTCCTTGAGCTCCTTTATACCGTCAGTCCTGCAGAAGGTATAGAGGTGCACCAGCGCCTTCGCTTTCGCGACAGCGAAAATGCTGGGCAGCATCTCCATGCTTACTGTGGGCATTGGCACTATCACCCTGTCTGCGTAGCCCCTGCGTTCCATCGCGACTTTGTTGAAGTCCCCAAGAACGGGCTCGACGTTCGGCGTCCTGTTGAGTATGATATTCCTCTTCATGTCGGCGCATGCGCTCCTGTTAAGCTCTACTGCCAGGATTGCCGACCTCGGATGGTGCTTCGCTATCTCTATTGCGTATGGTCCCACGCCAGCGCCTGCCACAGCGACGCTCTCTCCGTCCCTGGAGAGCCTGTCCACGCGCCCCCTCTCGAATGAGAGCCTGCTGGAGAAGAAGGCCTTCCTGACGTCGAACCTGAAGGCGCACCCGTTCTCCTTGTAAAGCGCCATGTACGTGTCCTCACCATATATGCGCCTGAGCTTCCGCTTCCTGTAGACGCCGCTTACAGGCCCTGATTTCGCCAGCACCGTGCTTATGTTTGCATTGGCTTCGACCATGGCCTTGCCCACCTCCTTCTCCTTGCTGCCCAGGTCGCCGAAGAGCTCGACTATGGCGATGTTGCCGAGCACGTCGTAGCCCCTGGCTACCATGGACAGTTCTTCCTCCGTAAGCCTCTTTTCGAGCAGCTCGCGGTACGTCGTGCGCAGCGCGGCGCGTTCCCCCTTGCGCTCCACAATTCCGGCGTTCATGCCCAGCCCTTCAATAACCTTTATAGTCTTTTGCCCATCTATTATTACTGGTAACAATACATAGCGTGCGCTATTCAGAACCCTCGCCCGTTTGTCGAGGATGTTCTTCTTGGCGAGAATGGACCTGGCGCTTTCCGCGTCTTTGGCCCTGACCCTGAGGTAACGCATGATATCATGTGCAGTGAGCCTTCAATACGTATAAAAGGCGTGAAAGCTATAAAGCATGAAGCATTGGGAGTGGTCTGAGTGTATTTCGTAGTCAAGGTGACATCAGGGCAGGAGCGCATCGCGGCCAATATGCTGCAGAACAAGGCCAGCAAGACCGACCTGCCAATGTATTCCATCATAGTCGTCGAAGGCATGCGCGGCTACATAATACTCGAAGCCGAGGACGAGCTGTCATGCCGGAGCTTCATAAGCAAGGAGCGCAACATACGCGGAATGTTATCCAAGCCGTTAAGTGCAGAGGAGATGGACAAGCTCATCAAGAGCAGCACCGCAGTGCAGGAGATAGAGAAGGACGACACGGTAGAGTTCACTAGCGGCCCCTTCAAGGGCTACAAGGCGCGCGTGCTGAAGGTCGACGACGCGAAGAACGACATAACCGTGGAGCTGCAGGACGTCGTGGTGCCAATACCTATAACGACGAAGATGAACACCGCCAAGATAATCAAGAAGGCGCGCGCCGAGAGCTCCGAATGAAACAATCATGATTCACGGTGAATAAAATGAGCGAAATCACAATAGCAGGCTTAATAGAGGGCGGCAAGGCGACGGCAGGCCCGCCGTTCGGCCCGGCTCTCGGGCCTCTCGGCGTGAACATCGGCGGCATAGTTGCCGAGATAAACAAGAAAACCAGCGAGTTCGCTGGCATGAAGATACCCGTCAAGGTCATGGTCGACCCGGCCACCAAGACCTTCAGGGTCGAGGTCGGCGCCCCTTCGACGAGCGCGCTGATACTCAAGGAGCTCGGCGTGCAATCAGGAGCCAAGACTAAGGACGAGACCGTCGGCGACCTGACCCTTGATCAGGTGAAGAAGATCGCCAAGTCCAAGGAGGCTTCGATCTACGGCAAGGCCGCAGCTGACAGGGTCAAGCAGGTGCTTGGGACGTGCAAGAGCATGGGAGTGAAGTGCAACGGCGAGGACCCAAGGGCAGTCATAGCCAAGATAAGCTCGGGCGAACTGAAGGTATGAGCGCGGACGTTCCGCCGTCTCGCATATACCGCCTGTTGCGCAGGCGCTTCGGCTTCCTGGACTGGTGGCCCGGCGAGACCAAGATGGAGATTGTAGCCGGAGCCATACTCACGCAGCAGACGTCGTGGAGGAACGTCGAGCGCGCCCTCTCGAACCTCAAGGCCGCCAAGGCGCTGGAGCTCGGCGCTCTGGCGCGCATGCCAATAGCAAAGCTCGAGCTGCTGGTGCGGCCCTCGGGCTTCTACAGGCAGAAGGCCAGGCGCCTGAAAGGCATATGCTCGTCAGTTGTAAGAAGATACGGCACGCTGGAGCGCTTCTTCGCGCTCGAACGGAGCAGCCTCCGAGAGGCCCTCCTCGCCATGGATGGCATAGGCCCCGAAACTGCAGATTCAATAACGCTCTACGCAGCAGGGAAGCCGGTGTTCGTCATTGACGCCTATACCCGCCGGGCGATGCACAGAATAACCGGCATGGACGAGAACATCAGTTATGCCGTACTGCAGCGTTTCTTCGAGCGCTCTCTGAAGCGCGACGTGGCGCTCTACAAGGACATGCATGCGCAGTTCGTAGAACTCGGCAAGCGCTACTGCAGGCCTATTCCGCTGTGCGCAGAGTGCCCCCTGAAAGGAGTCTGCCTGCACGCGCATACAGTGGCAGAAGACCACCTAAACATATAAATATCAAAAAGCCGCAATATACTAATACCGAAACGTGTGATTAAATGATTACGACAAAGTCGAAGGTAAATAAAGCGGAGAAGCACACAGAGGAGACTAGAAAGGAAATCTCTGAGCCTTCCAAGCTCGTCGGAATACTGGGCCTCAACGAGAAAATAACAGTCAACGTCGGCCGTAAGACGAAGGAGATGACCGCGGCAGACGCCCTGATATACAGTGCACAGGCCAGTGAGAAGCTGTCGGACCTACAAGAACGGCTCACAAGCATGAAAGACCCCTCAAGCGAGAGCAACGCATCGATAAAGAAGGCAGAGGAAGATTTGGTTAATCTCAATCTCGTAGTCAACGCTGCCACCGCCATTAAAAATAGGCGTACGGGGGCGGGTTTTAATACATCTAATCTGGAGGAGAAGATCGAGAAAGCAAAAGAAAATGCGCGGAAGCAGGAGGATAAGCTCACAACACTCAAAAACGCAAGAAACGGCCTCATAACAAAAATTAATAACGAGATTAATAACACGCAGAATAACCTCGCGGCGTACGACGCCGCCCTCGACAAAAAGTTCGGCTCGGTAAGGCGCGAAGGTCTGGTGAAGATACTCCCGGTCATAAAGGCGATGACAGACCCTACATCAATAAAAGCAATAGATGAGGGGGTCAGCGAACGTCTCTCATCTGGAGGTGACCTGTACACAAATTATGTGGAGCCGCTTGAGAAGGCCTTGCATAATCATGATTTCAAGTCAGTAAAGCATATACTTAGCGCGATGTCTGCTACAATCCACAAGGAGCAGTATGAAAGCCTTTACGCACTGGCGGAGGTTTACAGTGCCGAAACTACACCTGTCAAGTTCCTCGGTTGGAACACCCAGCGCGTCAACAAGCGTTACGGGAACCTCTCCGAAACGCAGATGGCAAATTTCCAGAAGGAGCTGGCCACGTTTACGGCTTACCTGGCACTTTCAAGGATGGCAGCCGCCATGTATGGTGCCCTCGGGGACAAAATAAGCGCGGAGGATTTCAACCTTAATACGTGGTCCGCCATCTCCAAGCAACTCAAAGATTACGAGGCTACGTTTGACAAAGCCTACTCCAAGCACGTATTCAGCAGCATGCATGTGACCGGCTTCGGCCAGCAGCACGGTTCAGTTACCGGCCAGCGCTCGGGCAGCGGAACAAGGAATCAGGAGCGGCCTACGGTTCAGATAGTGGAAACGAATGATGGCTGGGTCGACTATGCAAGGACGTACGTCAACGAACACAAGTGGGCGAAGGATGCTTTGAGCCCTGAATTGAAAGAGCGCCTCAAGGAGGGTAACTTGGATGAAACCGAGAAGCTCGGCATCTGGCGCCTAGTCACGCTGAGGTGGATGGAAGTGACGCAGACGAAAGACCTGCCCTCTATCACCGAGATCAATAACATAAAGGATCTTCAGCAAGCGAGCGGGATGAGCAATCTCCTCCTCCAGAGATACCTTCGCTCGTACGAGTCGATAGCCGTAGGGATAGGACTGACCGAGGACCAGAAGAAGTTCGTCAACACCCTCCCGCAAGGACGCGATTTCAGCGACCCAGTGTTCAGGGCCTACTATTCAGTGACGGCAGATACTGAGGACATCTGGAAGAAGCTGCAGAGCTATAAGAAGAACGGCAAGCCAAAGCAGGATGACATAATACCTGATCCGATGATGGCAACACTGAGAAAGGAGGGGAGGGAAGAAACCACATCCTCGCCGCAGCCAGCCGAGGCTGCAAAGGCCGCACCAAAGTCCAAGCAATCGAAGACAGATTCAACAACGCCAGCCTTCAAGTCGGACAACCAGCAAGGCAAGAAGTGAGCACCAGGCTCACTTCCTTATCAGGCTGGTTATCTGCGCGGTGAGCTCTCTGATATTGGATAGCTCCTTCTTCTCCTCTTCCGTCGCCCTGTAGGAGCCGTTCTCTATGTGCTTGGATACCGCGTCGAGGAACTCCATCCACTCCTCCGCATCGTCGCGCATCAGCTCTATGACAGTCTTGTCTGTCAGCAGAAGATTGAGAAGCTTCAGCAGGCGCTCGTTCTCCATGGTGTCCTTGCCTGCTTTGAGCCTCTCAGTTATCCTGGCTCTGAGCTCATATATCTCGTCGGAGCTGGCCTCTTTGTTCCTGGATATGACGACGTCAAGGTCCCCTATAAACTGCCTTATTGCGCCGTGGAGCTTCGATATCAGCTCCCCTAACGACATGCTTTTCACGCCGTCCGTTATCCCAACCAACTAATCACCAGTGCTATCTCTGCAATTTCAGCAATAAATAGCTTATCTAAGCCAAAGATATAAAAAGAACGCAAGCCAATACCTCGCGGGGCAGCGAGGACCAGCAGGCCGCCGACGGCATTCAGGTTCGCAAGCAAGCAAGTGATCATGATGGCCGGGGAAGAGCACAGTATAATACGCCGCCTCATCTTCAGGCTCGTGAAGAAGCATGTGGCAGGCTCTACAACTGCATCTGTGATAAAGGCAGCTGTGCAGCTGAGCTCCAAAGGGATGCACCCCACGATAACGTTCCTTAACGACCACGTCGCGACGCAGCTCAACGCGAGGTACAACATCAACGCTT
>JAJZII010000085.1 GCA_021810685.1 Microcaldota archaeon | reverse complement strand
TGAGAGCCTGCTGACCACCTGGGCGCCGTTGGATGTCGCATGGATTGTAGTCAGGAAGGGAACCCCTACATTGGCGCCGAAGAAGGCCTGGGCCGCTTCCTCGCCGCGCAGTTCACCGATTATGAGGCGGTCGGGGCGTAGGTGCAGTGCGTTTATCACCTGGTTCTTCACAGAATATCTCCCACGCACGCTCGAACCCTGCAGCATTGCAGTGTTGACGAAGTTGCCATAGGGCTTAAGCTCGTTGACATCCTCTTCTATGGTTATTATGCGCTCGAACGCGGGCATCAGGTCGTGCAGCGCGAGCAGGAGCGTGGTCTTTCCAGAAGCAGGAGCGCCCGCAACCACCATGTTGACGCCTGCCAGCACCGCCATCCACAGATATGTTATCGCATCGGCACTTACAGTGCCAGCGGACATGAGGCGCTTCAGATCTAAACGCCTGCCAGAATTGAGCCTTATGGATGCAGCAGCGCCGCTGACGGCATACGGAGAAAGCTGGGCGTGGAGTCTCGAACCGTCGTAAAGCTGTGCATCCACCACAGGCCGGTTCTCGCACAGCTCAGTATCGATTGCGGCAAGTATGAGGTTCATTGAAAACCTAAAGTCCTGCGCGCTGTTGAAACACAGGTTTGTTTTACAGTATCCGTGCTGCGAATGATGGACGACTATGTTGGAGGTAGGGGCATTGACCATTATTTCTTCTATGCCGCCAGGGTCGTCGAGGAGCATGCTCAGGGGACCATAGCCTGCCACGTCGTGCGCCACTATATATGGTATTATTGCCTTGCGTGGGTCCCCCTCGGTGAAGCGTGATGCGGTCGCCCTGGCGGCCACCACCCTTGCATGAAAGCCCGTGCCAAGTGCCTGGAATGCCGTGTCATGCGCCAGGGCGTCGATTGTTTTTGCCTTGACGGCCGACGCCTCTTTCATTATAGCGTGCTCATCAGGCAGCGCCAGAAACGAGTACAGCATTCCGCTGCTAGCCTTCCCCACGACCCTGAACGCGTCAGGGCTCTCAAGAACCTTGTCAGGATATGCGGCCGTTATCGAGAACGTCAGCCTTGCTGAAGCCGATGCGGCAGCGCCAGGCTGGCTGCGTGCAGCAACTGAACGATACGCAGTCTGCAGCCTTTCGTACAATCGCATAGCGCAACCACCATCAGCCTGGGCCTATTATGTTTTAGTAAAGTAAATATTCTTATACTTTTGTATAAATTAGTATATTTCCATATTTGGTGGTTTAACTTCATCGCAGAGCGCATGATGGAATATTATCGACGGCGAGGGCAGTGCTGCCGGCTCGGAGGGGCATTAACATAACCTTTTAAACCTTTATTTGGCATAGTATGTGTGGGAGGATATGCCTAAACGCGAGAAGCAGCAGGATGAGATTTGGGCACTCAGGAAGGTACTGAGCAGGCCTAACTACGCCGTAATGAACTTGCTGCTCCAGAAGAGTCCAAGGACGACGAAGGAGCTCTACTCTGTGTTGGAGAAGAAGTTTACGCGCAAGACGCTTATCATAACGCTTAGGGAGCTTTCGCTCGACCTTAACGTGATACAACCCACGCATATAAGGACCACCAATGGCTACGGCCTTGGCTACAAGCTGAATCCAAAGCTCAAGGATATAATAAAGAGCGTGCAGAAGTTCTCCAGGACGATAGAGAACGCAAGGGAAGTTTGAGCCTGTTGCTGTTACTGCACTTCGCCGCCTGAGACGCGGACCTTCTTCTGCTGCCTGAACATTCCTATTATCTCATTAGTTGTGGTAGCTTCCTCGACGCTTTTGTCGCGGCGCACAGCTTCATCTCCGACGAGCCTTGGGAACCTAAGCGCGTACCCGACTTCCGTGCCATCCTTCTGTTTCTCCCTTCCGCAGGTGTGCATTGGAGACCGCGTTATTTCGTCGGCCTTGACGGTCACTACGTACTTAGGATATACCCAGAAGTCCGGCTCCATCAGCGAATCCACCCTCGCCGGCTTCGCCTTTGACTTGGACTTGTTAAGTATGGCCCTGAGCTCTGCCATCTGCGCTTCTGTGAAGCCTGTGCCCAGCCTCGAAACGGTCTCGAAAACGTCGCGTTTCTCGTTGTAGGCTGCGCACAGCAGCCCCCCGAACTTGAACTCGACCCTCGAGCCCCTGCCAAGATAGTAGCCCACGATTGCGAGGTCGAGCGTGTCGGTGAGCTCGCCCCTGTAGCTGCGCTTGAGCTTTATCCAGCTGAACTTGCGCGCGCCGAGAGTGTAGGGCGCGGCCAAATCCTTCGCGACTATACCTTCTAGGCCGCCTTCTATCGAACTCTCGAAGAACTCGTCAAGCTCCTTCGGTGAGGAGGTTATTATGCGCTTCGTAGGCAGTATTACGTCATTTTCCCTGAGCGCGCCCTCCAGTACTTTCCTGCGCTCGGAATATGGCTCGTTCATGTAATCCTTGCCGTCAATGTACATCACATCGAACGCCATCAGGTGCAACGGCAACTCCTCTGCCTTCTCTTTTATTCCGTGCTTGCGCTTGCGCTGTATCGTCTCCTGGAAGGGCATAAACTCGCCCGTAGCATCGTTGTACGCGAGCGCCTCGCCGTCCATGATTATGCGGTCCGCCTTGACTTCGCTGACCACTGCCCTTGCTATGTCGGGGAACATTTCTGTTGTATCTTCCAGCCGCCTCGAGAATATCTTGACCTCCTTGCCGGACTTGTGGATCTGGCACCTGAAGCCGTCGTACTTCTGCTCGACGGCGCACTTGCCGTGCAGCCGATCGAGTATTTCCTCTGCTGTCGGCAGCCTCTCCGCCAGCGCAGGACGGATTGGCTTGAAGAGCGTGACCTTGAATGATTTTATAGCAGAAGCACCGCCC
>JAJZII010000084.1 GCA_021810685.1 Microcaldota archaeon | reverse complement strand
GTCCGGCGCCGACGGCCATGGCAGACTTGCTCGCCTGCTCCTCGAGTTCTGGATCGTTGCCTTCGACCCTGACCAGGCATGGGCCGCTTGCCTCGATGAATGCCAGACCGAACTCTATGCCGGGCACGGAATTTACCATCGCCTCGTAGAGATCCTCGACGGTCTTGATGAAGCCTGCATGACCGATAATTACCTGAACGTCGTCGGACTTCCTGATGTCCACAGTTTCAGCATCGATTGCCATCGGCCACTCCTATGCTTATATGTATGGAAAAGTCTTAGAACCTGCGGCACCGCCCAACTACTTGAACATCAACACGGCGAGGTCCTCGAAGAAGTAGTGCGCCTTCTTTACCACCTTCGCACCAAGCCTTGGTATGTCGTTGGTGTAGTCGTTGAGGGAGCTCTCGACCATCAGCACGCTGTGCTTTGCGCTTACGTGGCGCTTGTACTCTTCCAGGAACCTCTCTATGACTTCCCTGCCGCCACGACCTCCCTCGAGGGCCAGGAGCTCCGGGCTCTTCGGCATATCCTTCGAAGGCAGGTATGGAGGATTGAATATGATTGTGTTGAAGCGGCCTTTAACCTCGCCGAAGAGGTCGCTGACTATGAACTTGCCTGAAACGTCATTCTGTTCTGCGTTCTGCCTCGCACATTGTATAGACTTGACATTGTTGTCAACGAATGTGACGTCGCAGCCTATTTTGGCAGCGACGATGCCGAGCACGCCGGCGCCAGTGCCCATATCAAGCACCTTGCCCTGGGCGTGCTCCTCGACGGCCTCGGCCATGAGCCTTGAGTCCTCTCCAGGGCTGTAGACGCTGGCGCAGTGCCTTATCTTTATAGAATCGAACAGCATAGAATCGCGATAAGCTCTCTGTCGGCGCCAATAATTAAATACCTTGAGGAAGCGATAAGGGAAGCGTGTCAATCAATGCTGAGCTGGCCGAGGAGCCGCGGACCGGACTGGTCGCGGCCGTCAACCTTATGCTCGGGAATGGCATGCTTTACCTCAGAAGGAGCAAGAGCAATGTGAGGGAGGGCGGCAAGTGGAACATACCGTCAGGGGGCATCCACGAGGGTGAGAACAAGATCTTGGCGGCGCTGAGGGAGGTGCGCGAGGAGACCGGCGCTGTTTTCCGGCCTGAGGGCATCGCATATCTTGGTAAGGCGCCTGTGCCGATACACCTTGCTGACGGCTCTGAAACACGGGCGATGTGCTACACCTTCGTGATAGACGCCAGGGAAGAGCTTCTTCTGAAGGACATCAGGTTACTTAGGAAGGAGCACACAGCGAAGATGACGCTGAGTTTCGGGCAACTGACCTACCAGCGCTACCTCATCGCCAGGGACAACAACCTGAAGGATAGGATGGTGGACGTCTTCGAGAGGAAGGTGCTTGACAGGCATCCGATAGACTTCACAACGGCGGACAAGGTGAACATAGTAATGAATTATGATAAACTGAGGGAGGTCGTGCGCAGGGGCATGAGTGCAGTGCCAAACGACCACGATTACGAGCTAGTTGAGCTGTCGGAGGAAAACGAGGGCGTAATAAGGAGCATGCAAGCAGGCCAGGGCTGACCAAGACTGCCATGGAAAGGTTATTATATCAGGTATGTCGTTATAATAGTGCAGGAATTAAGGCGAAAGCTCTAATTCTGAAGCAAAGAAAGAAAATAAAGTGAAATACATGGATCAATATGAAAGCGAAGGCGGTTACTCTGAAGGAGGCCGCAGAGGAGGCAGGGGTTTCGGTGCGCCGAAGCCGGTAAGCGTAGGTGACGAAGTCGAGGTCAAGATCGAGGCAGTGGCGTCGAAGGGCGACGGCATAGCCAAGAAGGATGGCTTCGTGATCTTCATCAAGGGCGCCAAGGAAGGCGACCAGGTGAAGGCTAGAATCACCGAAGTCAAGGAAAGGTTCGCTGTAGGAGAGTTAATCTCCTGAAGCGATAAATTAGTTAATTTCTTTTTCTATTTCTTTCATTTTTTCAGGACCAGCCGCAGGGCTTTTCCGTTACGTCTGGTTGAGCAGTAGGTAGACAGACGCTTGGCTGTTCTTGAAGGCTGTATATGTAGTCAGCGGCAGGAACGTGCTGTCCGAAAGGCAGAAGCTGAACACGCCGGTGCCGTTTAGCGAGGGCTGGCTGAGCGTGCCCAATATATAGGTGCAGCTCTGGTTCTCGAATTCACTCTGGTAGATGTTGGTGTAGTTGACATATACGCCGTACTGCAAAGCTTCCTGTTGTATAAGGCTTGCGTTGTAGCGCTGAAGCTCGCCAAAGTTCAGGCCGTACTGCAAGAGCGGGTTGCACGTCAATGAGCTGGTGCGCACACTTAGGTAGTTCTTTGCATGGAGCGCCGTGGTGTTAAGGTTGGAGCATAGGTTGCCTCCAGAAGTGCTGTTGCTCATCTGGAGCTCCAGTGGCCCTACCAGCGGCAGGCCAGTCACGTTGGCCGTGATTGAGGCGTTACTCCCGTGCTTGGAATACACGATAGTTACATGGGCACTTATCGGCAGTATTGAGCCCACTCCGGACAGGTGCCCATAAACATTACCCCGATACAGAGCAGACTGCTGGGGTGCATTGGGTGCAGAAGAGAGCATGGCATCGGAGAGCTCTGCGGCGGCATGGTTCTGGTTCGAGAGGTTTACTGACGAAAATGCACTAGGTAGTGGCTGGCCAGTGTTTGGCATGGCCGGTTGGCTTATCGCCTTCTGGCCGCTGAGTGCGTACAACACAGCTGCCGCTGCAGCTATTATTATGACGGCCGCCAGGGCCGCGATTTTCGTGTTGCCGTGGCCTTTTTTCAGGGCCTTCTGCATCATGAGTTCACCGCGATTTGGGGCCGCCGAGATTTGAACTCGGGTAT
>JAJZII010000083.1 GCA_021810685.1 Microcaldota archaeon | reverse complement strand
CAACTTCATAGCGCCGAGCAACGTAGCCTTCACGACGTTTGCCAGCCAGCAGGTAGTCAACAACATAGACGTCGTGTTCGGCGCGCTCGCTGAGGCGCTCGCCGCACAGCTGACATACCTGCTGCAGCTCGGAGTGACGCTTGCCATGGCGTTCGCGATTGACCTCTTCGTGGTTTCAAGACGCTCCAAGTTCAAGGGCGCAGAGGCCTCGCTCATCGGCCTGGTATATCCTGCGGCGGCGGTAGGGATTGGCGCCTATGCTTCCTTGCCAGTCAGCTACATAATGCCATTCGTAAGCTTCATGCTTGCGCCGGCAGGCATAGCGCTGCTGGAGCTCTACAACGTGCGCATAGTCAAGGCGCTTGACGTGAAGAAGCAAGACGTCCGCATGAAGTTCGGCGAGGCTTTCGAGGACCTTGAGCAGGGCAATGTGACTGACACTTTCGATGACATAGGTGACTACGAACCAGTGAAGAAGGAGCTCCGCGAGGCGGTAATAGGGCCGATAGAGCAGAGGGGAGTATCGAGGGCGTACAACGTCAACCCAGTCAAAGGGATAATATTCTTCGGGCCTCCAGGAACCGGCAAGACAATGATGATGCGCGCCCTCGCCAACGAGCTGCACGCGGCCTTCTACTATGTCAAGTCCGCCAATCTCATCTCAGCATACCCTGGAGAATCCGAGAGGAAGCTCAATGAGATATTCGCCGTGGCAAAGAAACACACGCCGTGCGTGCTGTTCTTCGACGAGATAGATAACATAGCCTCGAGCAGACTGGCGGAAACCGACGACATACACAGGCACCTGCTCTCCCAGTTCCTGCAGGAGATGGACGGGTTCGAGAAGCTCAACCGCGTGCTGATAGTGGGGGCCACTAACATACCCAACGCGCTTGACGCGGCGGCGCTGAGACCAGGGCGCATGGACAGGGTCATATACATGTACCTGCCCGATGCAGGCGGCCGCAAGAAGATATTCGAAATATACCTGTCGAAGCTGCCGCTCGCCAAGGACGTCGACCTCGACAAGCTGGCCGAGGCCACGCAGAGGTTCTCCGGGGCGGACGTAAAGGGAGTGTGCGACTCCGTTGCTCAGATGGTGGCGCAAGAAGCAGCAGTAGAGCACAAGATAATAGGAATAACTATGGAGGACATAATGAACGTCGTGCACACCACCAAGGCCTCGACTAGCCTGGCCCAGGTGGAGGAGTATAACAAGTTCAAGCTCGATTTCGAGCGCTCGCACGGCATCGCGCAGAAGGGCGACGAGAGTATGGAGAAGGTGTCGTTCGACGACGTAGTAGGTCTTGACGATGCGAAGAAGGCCATAGTGGAGGCCATTCAGATACCGCTGATGCACCCTGACCTCATAGCGAAGTATGATATAAAGAATATCAACGGCATACTGCTGTTCGGGCCCCCGGGCACAGGAAAGACGATGCTCATGAAGGCGGTCACGCAGGAACTCAGGGGCGTCACCATGCTTGAGATAAACGGCCCGATGATACAGCAGGCGGGACTCGACCGCGCCACTGCCACGATAAAGGAGACGTTCTACAGGGCGATGGAGAACAAGCCCGCGGTCATCTTCATCGACGAGATAGACGGGCTCATAACCAGCAGGAGCACCGCGAGCGAGTACACTTCGCAGATAATAACCGAGTTCCTGCAGGAGATGGATGGCATAAGAAAGAACGCGGGCGTAGTAGTGGTGGCATCGACTAACAGTCCTGACAGCCTAGACCCTGCCATACTGAGGCCAGGTAGGTTCGACAAGCTTGTCTTCGTGAAACCTCCAGACTCTGCGCAGAGGGCCCAGCTCTTCAGGGAGTACCTGCTTCGCGCGCCCACGGAGAAAGGACTTGACTTCACGAAGCTTGGCAGCGAAACCAAAGGCTTCACCGGCGCCGACATATCCAACGTGTGCAGGGAGGCGAAGACCGCAGTATTGGAGCGCGCGATGAAGAGCGGCGCCGATGAGAAGATAGACACTGACGCCGTGCTCAGGGTAATAAAGATGGTGAAGCCATCGGCCTCTGATATAGTTATGAGCAGCTACCTTGCCTTCTACGCCAGGCACGGCCAAAGATAGAGTTGCATTGTTACACTTATTTATTTCTAGCCATAGAATTAGGTATGATTTTATGGCTGAAGAGTTGGACCCGTTCAGGATAGCGCAGCAGCAGCTAGACGAAGCTGCTGAGGTAATGGCACTTGACAAGCAGGCGCACGCGATACTGCGCGAACCGATGCGCACTCTAGCGGTGAACATCCCGGTGAGGATGGACAGCGGAGAAACCAAGGTGTTCACGGGCTTCCGCGTCCAGTACAACGACGCCAGGGGTCCGACGAAGGGAGGCATAAGGTTCCATCCGCAGGAAAACATAGACACGGTCAAGGCGCTCGCTGCGTGGATGACGTGGAAGACCAGCCTCGCCAACATACCTTATGGAGGGGCTAAGGGCGGCATCATCTGCGATACGAAGGGCATGAGTATGAACGAGCTCGAGAGGCTCTCGCGCGGCTACATACGCGCCATAGGCAAGTACATAGGGCCTCAGGTAGACATACCTGCGCCGGACGTTTACACTACACCGCAGATAATGGCGTGGATGATGGACGAGTACAGCAATATAGTGCGGCATGACGCCTTCGCCACGATAACAGGCAAACCTTTGGAGATCTGGGGATCGGAAGGAAGAAGCGACTCGACGGCTATGGGCGGCATGTATGTCATGCGCGAAGCCGCGAAGGGCCTCGGCATAGACCTGAAGACCGCGAAGGTCGCGGTGCAGGGCTTCGGCAACGCGGGAATGTTTGCGTACACGCTCTCCAAGAAGCTGTTCGGTTCGAACGTCGTCGCCATAAGCGACTCGGTCGGGGCGGTTTATGATGCCAACGGCCTTGACC
>JAJZII010000082.1 GCA_021810685.1 Microcaldota archaeon | reverse complement strand
AGGTTGTATACGTTCTTCGACCAGTTCTGCACCGTAACATACCTGACATGCGCGTTCTTGTGCACCACTATCTCGACGACAGCTGAGTGCAGCGCCGAGCTTATGTAGATTGGTGCGGTGCAACCTTCCACGTAGGTCACATCAGAACCTTCGTCTGCAACAATGAGCGTGCGCTCGAACTGTCCTGCTTTCTCTGCGTTAATCCTGAAGTAAGCCTGGAGCGGCATTGCGACCTTCACACCACTCGGCACGTATATGAAGCTACCTCCGCTCCACACTGCGGTATTGAGAGCGGCGAACTTGTTATCCGTCGGCGGTATAATGGTGCCGAAATATTTCTTCATGAGCTCAGGGTATTTCTTGACGGCGGTGTCGGTGTCGGTGAATATGACGCCCTGCTTCTCGAGCTCTTCCTTGACGTGGTGATAGACAACCTCGGAATCGTACTGGGCCTCAGCTCCCGCGAAGAACTTCCTCTCAGCCTCAGGAACCCCGAGCCTGTCGAACGTCCTCTTTATGTCCTCTGGCACATCCGCCCAGCTGTCACTCTTGCCGGCCTTCGGCTTTAGGTAATAATAGATATCACTGTAATCTATCTTGCCGAGGTCTGCCCCCCATGTTGGCGTCGGTTTCTCGATGAATGTCTTGTAGCCTGAGAGCCTTTTCTCAAGCATCCATTCCGGCTCTCCCTTGCTCTTCGAGATATATTCTACCGTGGCTTTGGAGAGCCCCTTCTGCATCTCCGTATACTCCGTCTTTTCGCTGAAGCCGTAGCGCTCTCTGTACTCGTCCTCCCTTTGGACTACCTCGTCGTTCTGAAAGACTTCCATGCGATTCACGGATTTTATAACTCGGTTATATTATTGTCTTGTTATTTAAAGCTTGTTGTTGCGTTGCCGTATGCGTGTCAATTATGCGCACACACCAGCCACACCTTTAAAATGTTTCATGCGCATAACATACACGGGGTTGACTGTACTGGGTGAATAAAATGGCAAGGGCAAAGTTCACAAATGAATCGACTTACAAGCGCTTCCTCGAGGAGGGTAAAGAGCATGAGTTCGACACGCTCTTCGAGAGGGCCGCAAACGAGGTAAAAGCGTCGTTCGGTGCCAGGAACCCGATGTACATAAACGGTGAGGAAGTCTACGCTGCAGAGCAGCTGGACGAGCGCTCCCCCATAGACCACAGGATGCTGATAGGCCATTTCCAGAAGGGCACCAGGGAGCACGCCAGGCAGGCCATAGCAGCGGCCAAGGCGGCGAGTGCTTCATGGAGCGCCACCCCTTACAAGGAGCGCGCCTCGCGCTTCAGGCGTGCCGCAGACATATTCGCGAGAGACAAGTTCAAGCTCGCTGCAATTTTGAGCTACGAGAACGGCAAGTCGCGCTACGAGTCCGTCGGCGAGGTGGACGAAGCGATAGACTTCCTGCATTACTATGCAGATGAAATTGAGCAGAACAGGGGCTATGTCAGGAAGAGCCTGATGTCTGCAAGCTCTGGCAGGGTGAACTTGGGCTTTCAGGGCGCGCCCTCCGGCGCCGAGCGCATAACGGTGTCCATGGAACCCTATGGCGTCTTCGGCGTTATAGCGCCCTTCAACTTTCCTATCTCGATATCGGTGGGCATGAGCACTGGCGCACTGATAACGGGCAATACTGTCGTGTTCAAACCTTCTTCCACTGACAACATGTCGATGCTTACTGGCCTCCGCATCTACAAGGTCTTCGAGGAAGCAGGTTTGCCTGCTGGTGTGTTCAACTATGTAACAGGCCCAGGCTCTGAGGTTGGAGACGAGATAGTGGTCAGCCCTGACGTGGCAGGCATAGCATTCACCGGCTCTAGGGCAACGGGCCTCAAGATGGTGGCAAGGACGTTCAGCGCCGGCAACCAGAAGACATTCATAGTGGAGATGGGAGGCAAGAACCCGACCATAGTGTCAAAGTACGCCGACATGGACAAGGCGGTGCAGGGTGTGGCCAGTGCCGCATTCGGCTTCGCGGGCCAAAAGTGCAGCGCCCTATCACGCGTCTATGTGCACAAGTCCATCAAGGAGCAGTTCATCAGCAAGCTCGTTGAGCATGCCAGGGCCATGAAGATAGGCGACCCAATAAATAAAGAGAACTACATAGGTCCGCTCATAAGCGAAGGTGCGTACAAACGCTACGTCGAGGCAGTCGACAAGGCGAAGGCTTCGGGGCGCATACTATACGGCGGAAGCAAGGTGAACACCGGGCGTGACGGTTTCTATGTGGAGCCAACCGTGATAGAGCTGCGTCACGACCATGAACTGGTGCACACCGAGCTCTTCCTGCCGTTCGTGACCATAGAAACTTACAAAGACTTCAAAGATGCATTGCGCATGGCCAACGACGTCGAGTACGGACTAACTGCGGGCCTCTACTCGAAGAACGGCAAGGAGGTGAAGGCCTTTTCGCGCGCCATAGAAGCCGGCACAGTATACATCAACAGGGGCATAAGTGCGACTACCGGGGCGATAGTTGGCATGCACTCATTCATCGGCTGGAAGGGGTCCGGCCTGACCGGCAAGGGCACGGGCAGCAAGCACTACCTGCCTCAGTTTATGAGGGAGAAGAGCGTCTCTGTAACGCTGTGAGGCGGTCGTGGGAGCTTCGATGGGGATACTTGGATTCCTGCAGAGACGGCAGAAGTACAGCTCGATTCAGTTATACACCGAGGGGAACGACAAGCGCCTAACAGCGCTTGTCGCCGATACGGTAATAAAGCGTATGATAGGGCTGATGTACAGGGAGAAGCTCGATGAGGGCCAGTGCATGCTGTTCTTGTTCAGGCACAACGGTATTCAGGGAATATGGATGCGCAACATGCGCTTTCCAATAGATATAGTGTGGGCCGATGCGAAGAAGCGCGTAGTGCACGTGGTGGAGGGCGCGCAACCCTGCAAGGGCCTCAACTGCAAAACATACTATCCGAAAGAGCCGTCGATGTATGTGATCGAGGTCGCTGCTGGCATGGCC
>JAJZII010000081.1 GCA_021810685.1 Microcaldota archaeon | reverse complement strand
CATCGCGGTGTACGCTGCGCCTTCGGTTGTTGCCAGGATAACCTCGCTGCCCATCGGCACGGTTAGCGTCGCCAACATAAAGAGCCTTTCCTTCATGTACTTCTTCTCGATAAACGTGCTGGGGCCTGTGTTCCTTACTATACCTATATTCACAGCGTCGGTCATTGCAGCAGACAGCTTTGCCGGGGAGAAAGAGCGCAGGACATCGGAGGTTCTTCTGTCCATGCCGGTCAGCACCGGTGACTTGCTTACGGGGAAGCTTCTAGCCTCATTCATACCTACGATGCTGCTCACGCTGGCCATATTCGCGATATACGGCACGATAATAAACGCGCTCTCTGTAAGCGCGTTCAGCGCCTCTATACTGCCTACTCCGACGTGGCTGATGATGCTCGCCACATCGCCGTTCCTAGCGATAGCCACTATAGCGATAGTCGTCTTCGTTTCGTCCCACGTCAAGGGAATAAAAGAGGCGCAGCAGATAAGCACGCTCCTTGTGCTGCCAATACTGCTGATGCCATTCATATCAATACTCGGCATAGCCGACCTGTCGGTCAGTTTCTTCGCTTACCTGATGGTCTGGCTGGCTATCGCAGACATAGCCATAGCATATCTGAGCGCGAGGAGCTTCAGTAAGGAGTCCATACTCTGAAAATAGCGCTGACTGGTAGAATTATATATCTGGAAAGCGGAAGGCAGAACGCTGATTATATGCAGGCTACTGCACGAAATACAGTATCGCCCCATGATACTGAAAAAGCCACTGACAGCGGTATCGACCTACGCCTGCCACAGTCATCAATCCTGACTGATGAGGGCAGGGCCGAGTTCGCCGGCATTGTCAAGCACAACGTATACTTCCTGATAACGGAGTACATATCCCGCATGGAAAGCGACCCGGAAAGGCTCAAGATGCTCATGGAGTACCCGAGCAGGCAGGGCCACTACAGACGTCCATTGATGTGCGTCACTACAGCTCTGGCATTGGGGGCCGAGCCTGCCCGTGAGCTCTACCTGCTTGCCGCCGCGCTTCAGCTCGCTGAGGACTTCATACTGATGCTCGATGACAGGCAGGACGGATCTGCCACCAGGCGCGGCAAGAAAACGTTCGACAAGCTGTATGGGGTATCAAACACCGAGAATGTGGCCATGATGCTGCAGATTGTGATGCAGGACATGATGCACGACGCGCTGAAGGGCCTCGACCGCGGAAGGGCCGATGCCATATGGGAAAAGTTCAAGGATGTAGCAAACCTGACATTCGCCGGGCAGACAGAGGAGAACAACTTCTCCGAGTTTTCCAAGGATCTCTCCAGTATAGACTGCAGGCTCCCGTACCGCGTCGCGATGAACAAGACCGCGGCGTACACCGTATACGGGCCGCTTCAGTTCGGCGCCATTTACGCAGGGAAGGACGGAGAGATAAACTACGCGCTGGAGCGCGTCGGAAAGCCCATCGGTGTGGCCTTCCAGCTGATGGACGACGCGAATGACATCAAGAACAAGCGATACGATGACATACGCAACAGCAAGCCCACGTTGATGATGATTCGCGCAAACCAGATGGCTACTGCCGGCGAGCGTGCCATGCTGCGCACGATATGGCAGAAGGAAGACAAAACTGCCGAGGAAATGGATTACGTCCTGGACCTGCTGCGGAAGTACGACGCAATCAAGTTTTCGGATGACATCGCCGAACGCTTCGCCCACATGGCCGAAATGAAGTTCATGGAGAACAAGCACCTCATCCCAACAAACGATTACGCGTACATGCTGATGAAGGTGCTTCGTGAGCAGTATCGCAAGGAGGTAAAGAGCGGCGATTCGTAATGGCGACCAAGGGATGCACTATGCTGCTCGAAGTTCGAGTGCAGCGGCATTTCTATACCGAATCCCTGTTGGTGCCTACGCATCGATGTGACCTCGGAGCGCGCGGAGCAGCTTGCGGAGTCTGCTAAGGACTGCGTTTGCCCAAGCTGCCTCTCAGGCGGCAAATGAATGAAAAGAAGGGCTCTAGCCGGGATTTCCGCGTTAGGTATCGGACCCGGCCTTTAAGATCCACAGTCTTACGTGCGGCCGCTACACCACTAGAGCCATGTAAGCAAATAGCTTAGGCTTGAAAAGATATTTAAATTGGCTATGCATGCGCCCTGGCGTCGGCGACCTTGCCTATCATAAGCCTAAGCCACGGCGCGTAGCTCTCTGGATTGTCAGCTATATCACGCTGCAGATCATCTAGGCCTATCCACTTCCAATCCCCAACCTCCTCACTGTTCGGTATCGGCGAGCCGTCGTATCTGCCGAAGAATATATGGTCGTACTCGCGCTCGGTCAGCCCTTTGCCAACATCAGCGTTGTAAACGAACGGGAACTCCTCCTTTATTGCGCAGTCGAATCCCATCTCCTCCTTGAGGCGCCTGTGCGCCGCTGCTTCTGTACTCTCGCCGGGGTACGGGTGGCTGCATGCAGTGTTTGCCCACTGGCCCGCGGCATGATACTTAGTCAGGGCGCGCCTCTGGATCATGGTCTCGCCCTTCGCATTGAATACAAATACTGATATGGCCCTATGGAGCTTGCCGCCGTTCTGGTGTGCCTTCATCTTCTCCTCGACACCTATCTCTTTGTCGTTCGCGTCTACAAGCACAACATGTATCACGCCTTCCATCAAATTACCTGTAATGCTTGAAAAATGCATATATCTAAACGTTTCCAATTGTTTTGTGATTGTCGATGGCTCCACAAAAAGCCTAATAAATGGCGCGTCAGCATACCTAATATTGGTGCGTCAGTGGCAGCAGAAAGCAAGGACGAGGGGAAAGAGGGCGAGCTCCGCGACCTGAAGGGCACGCAATCCTTCATGCCAGCAGAGCAGATAGAGCGTGAGTACATAGCGGACACGCTCAGGAGGCACTTCAAGACTTACGGCTACAGACCTGTCGAGACTTCAATATTGGAGTTCTATGACATAGCCGCCAGCAAGTACGGCGGAGGAGCCGAGATACTCAAGGAGACTTACAAGTTGA
>JAJZII010000080.1 GCA_021810685.1 Microcaldota archaeon | reverse complement strand
CAACAACTTCGGCTGCGACTTCCTCAAGTGCAGAATCGAGAACGTGCCACTGAACTTTTCGCAGATAAAGCTCACGAGCCAGATCAGGACGTGCGGAGCGATAGACGAGCCGGGAATCTACAGCATGAAGAACGCACTAAGCCTGAACGAGTACACGCCGGGGTTGGTGCAGAACTATACTGTGCCATGCATAACGATAAGCGCGAGCGACGTGATGCTCAACTGCAACGGCTACCCCATAAGCGGCGCGCAGATAGGCATAAGCGCAACCTCTCAGTCCAACCTTACGCTCAACGATTGCAGGGTGCGCACCTCGGCGGTGGGCATGGCGTTCAGCAACGTGAAGACCTCCAACGTGACGAACAGCATATTCATTAACGGCACGCTGGGCCTGTCGCTCTTGAACTCCAGCAGCAACGCCTTCACAGGTCTGTTGGCAAGTGGTCTGGGCACCGGAATATACGTGCGCAATTCAACGCTCAATACCTTTGATAGTTTCAACGCCTCTGACAACGCCTACGGCATATACGTCAACGACTCGTTGGGCAACGTCTTCAACAAGGGCGTTGCGCAGAACAACAGCCGTATGGACGTCTATGCCACAAACGATTCTGTCAACGCGAGCTACAACGTGATGCAGGAGACCTCGTGCGGCCTGACCGATGCAGCATGGGCACCGTGCACGCAGCACGTCTCTCCGACGCTGAAGTATTACCCGATAGACTCATGCATGGTAATACACAGGTCGGGCAATTACACGCTTACATCGAGTATCGTGACGGGCACGACCACGTGCTTCGACATACGTGTCAGCGATGTCAGGCTGTCGTGCGCCGGCTTCTCCCTTACGCAGCTGAGTCACTCCTCGAACAGCACCGCTGTCCTAGCGCGCAACGTATCGGACGTTACCGTGGCACGCTGCGGGATGTATTACTTCCGCAACGGTGTGCTGGCCATCAACTCCACGGCCGTCAGCGTCCTCAATTCCACAATCCAGTACGGGAGCACGGGCGTGGCGTTCGACCAAGTCCTCAACGCGACCGTGGCATACGACCAAGTTGCCTTCTCATCCGCTTCGGGAATAAGCATGCGGAATACATACTTCTCGCATGTCAGGGAGAACAACGTCTCCTCTGGCAGGCCTACTGGCGTAGGGATATTGCTTAACGGGTCAATGTACAACACAGTTGCCGGCAACCTCGCTTCGAGCGACTACATGGGCTTATACCTGATCAACTCCACCAACAACACGGTGCTGAACAACACAGTGCAGCTGAGCGGCTCATACGACTACTACTGCGACGCGCCCTCAAGCGGCCTCGCGGCTGACAACGGTGGGATAAATTACGGGGTGGCGAAGCACGGCTGCCTGTGGCTCGCGGCCATAGAGCCGCCGTCGCTGAACAGCTGCACCGCGTTCCTCACCCCGACGACCTACGACCTCTCCACAGACATGGTCTATCCATCGGCGAACCTCTGCTATGGGGTCTACGCCAACAGTACCACGATAAACTGCATGGGCCATACGGTGCTGGCTACCAACGGCGGAACCTTTGCGCTGTTCAAGAACACACGTTCCGGCACAATCGAGAACTGCAACCTCAAGGGCTTCACCACGCCCATAGAAGTGGTGAACTCGACAGTGAAGATAATCAACAACACCATATACTCGAACACGCCAGGAAGGGCGTCTCAGGCTGCCATAAGCGTTGACGGCTCGACCGACATATACATTGCAAGTAACAACGTAACGAGCCAGTCCTCCGGCATCTCGTTGCGGAACGTCTCCGGCGGCCAGCTGCTCGGCAACAGTGCAGCCTCGGTGTATGCTGCCTACAGCCTGTACAACTCCTCGGCCCTAACCGCGAGCAGCAACCGCGGTGAAAGCAGCTCTTCTTACGGCCTGCAGCTCTCCGGCTCCTCTGCGGACACCTTCACGAACAACATCTTTGCCGGGACGTTGGAAGGCATTGCATGCATGGCAGGGTCCACAAACTCCACTGGTGACATCGACGGCGGCCAAAACCGCTGTACGTCTGAAGCCTCATGTGCCTGGATCTCACAGTCCTCGGCGACCTGCCCCCCTGCATAAATTTTTAGGCATTGGCTGAGCAATGCTGATGGTGCCAAATGCTGTTCAAGGAGCTCGCCGAATTCTACAACCGGCTGGAGGGAGTCTCTTCGCGCCTGAAGATGATAGAAATACTGGCCGAGGCGCTGAAGGCGGCAAGTCAGGGGGAGATAGGCAAGATAATCTATATGACCGAAGGCATACTCGCCCCGGCGTTCGAGGGGCTGGACTTCGGCCTCGCCGAGAAGATGGCCGAAGAGGCGATAGCCGTGGCTACGGGCTACACGAAGGAGCACGTGCACGAGGTCTACAAGAAGACGGGCGACATGGGCGCAGCCGCGGAACAGCTCGTCGGAGTCATGAAGCTCAAGCGCATGAGCAGCCACGAGTACACTGTGGAACAGGTCTATGATGCCATGCGCAAGATATCTACCACGTCTGGACAGGGCAGCAAGGATGCCAAGATAAGGCTGCTTGCAAACGCCATAGCGTCGTCGACGCCCATTGAGGCGCGCTACATGGTGCGCTACCCGCTCGGTCAGTTGAGGCTTGGGGCCGGCGACTCCACTATACTCGAGGCTCTGTCCGTAATTGCCACGGGGGAGCGCGCTCTCAAGCCCGAGTTAGAGCGCGCCTACAACATCTGCAGCGACCTCGGCCTCGTTGGCGAGGAAGTGAAGAGGGGCGGTGCTTCTGCTATAAAATCCTTCAAGGTCACGCTCTTCAAGCCAATCCGTCCTGCGCTGGCGGAGAGGCTGCCGACAGCAGAGGAAATACTCGACCGGCTGCACGGCAAGTGCGCCGTCGAGCAGAAGTACGACGGCTTCAGGTGCCAGATCCACAAGTCCGGCAAGGAGGTCAAGATATTCTCGAGGCGGCTGGAAGATACAACAGAAATGTTTCCCGACATAGCAAGGGCAGTGGTCAGCGAAGTCAAGGCGGACCGCATAATCATGGACGG
>JAJZII010000079.1 GCA_021810685.1 Microcaldota archaeon | reverse complement strand
CAAGAAAAGGCAGCAGGAGATAAAGAAGCGGCGCAAGAAACGGATGATGAAGACGGCAGCATTCGCCATAATCATCGTAGCGGTAATAGCCGTGGTCGCGCACGTGGTCGAGACCCTGCCTCCTTCAGTGATAACCACCACCATAAACTACGCCAACCTTGGCAAAGTCAACTCCTGCGAGTCGATAGGCATTCCGGGCCACTACAGGCTTACTACAAACATCGTCACCGGCATATCGTCCGGCAGCTGCATAAGCATAACCGCGGACAACGTCTCGCTGGACTGCAACGGCCACACGATAAAAGGGAGCAGCTCCTACGTGGCCAACACCATACCAGTATACGGAATAAAGATCGCTGGCTCAAGAAACGTCTCTGTGAGCGACTGCAACGTCAATGGCTTTGGCGTCGGGCTTTACTCGTTCGAGTCATCCAGGGTCAACGTGACCGCAAGCAATTTCTCAGACAACGGGCTGTCCAACATCTACCTGAATTCGTCGAAAAACGGCAGCTTCATTGACAACAACCTCCTCTTCTCGAGCGTGAACGGCTCGTACGTGGTTGTGGGCAGCTCCTCGCACAACGTTTTCCTGAACAACACAGTATCGTCTGATAACGCAACCGGATTCTACATTAACTCCAGGAACAACACATTCGTGGACAATTTCGTGTCCAATACGCCCGTGTCGTTCGCGTGCGGCACCAATGCAATATTCCCGATATCGAACATAGGCGAGGGCAACATATGCCAGGTGAGCGACGGGTGCGGCTTCGTGCGCTGCTCAATTGAAAACATACCGGGCAACCTGTCACACGTATCGCTTGCCCCAATATCGATAAACTCGTGCGGATCCCTGAATTATCCGGGCTACTACAACCTCACAGGGCCGCTCAACACGCTTTACTTCGTCAACACTTCTGACGTCACCTCCGCGTTCTACCCCTGCCTCAACATAAACGCGAGCAACGTAGTCCTTAACTGCAACAACTACACGATATCCAATTCGGCAACCGCGATATTCTCTTCAGGCCAGAAAAACGTGAAGGTGGAGAACTGCAGGTTCACTAATTCTTCTTACGGCATAGTGTTCAGCAGCGTGGTAAACGGCACGGCGAGCAACATCTACGGCACCCATGGCATATCCACGCTTGCGATGTACAATTCCACCGACGGATTTATCAAGGGCATAAAGTCGTTCCAGAACGGTTACGGGATACTTCTCTCGGGCACGACAAACACGACGTTTGCAGACTTCAACACGTCAAACAACACGTACGGCATATACGTCGACAATTCATCAGCCAACGCCTTCATAGGCGGCACCGCTGTATCGAATGCGAAGATAGACGTGTACGCCAGCATAAACGACGTCAACTCCACCTCAGATTTGATGCAGAACACTCTGTGCACTCTCACGAATACCTACTGGGCCGGATGCAAGCTAAAGATATCGCCCAACCTTGCGTTCTATCCCGAGACCTCGTGCCTTGCGATAAACAGGCCCGGAGACTACCAGCTTGTGAACAACATATCGCAGGCGCCGAGCGACTGCTTCAGCCTCAACACCGACAACGTGATGCTCGACTGCAACGGGCATTCGGTAACCGGCAACGGCGTAGGGCCCGTTGTTTACTCTTCGGGCAAGTACAACGTGTCGGTTTACAACTGTTCGTTCCGCGGAACTCCAGTAGGAGTAGCTTTCAGCAACTCGACCGATGCGGTCGTCTCAAACACCGTGATTGCGGGAACGGGAACGGCGGTGAACTTCTCGGGAGTGCAGGTGTTCTCCGTGACGAACAGCACGTTTGGCCCGGGAGACGCATACGGCTTGATAGCTTCTTCCAGCCAGGGCGGCTACGTGGCAAACAACATATTCTCCTCAGGCTCCTCCGGCGCCACCGCGATCGCATTCAGCAATTCGACGCTGAACAGCGTAGTCAACAACTCCGTGTCGAGCTGGAGCACTGGCCTGTCGCTCGCAGGCAACTCTACCAACAACTACATAGAGAACAATACGATATCAACATCGTCCTATGACTATTACTGCTCGGGCAACGCAATCTCCCTAGGGTCGGAGAACGGATTCGTCAACTACGGCACGACAAAGCACGACTGCCCGAGCATAGCAGTGATCAGCCCTACAGGGCCATCAAACCTGTGCACGTCGTTCAGCAGCGGCATCACCGAGGTGCTTGATTCGGACGAGGTCTACTCCTCAGGCGCTACATGCTTCAACATATACGCGAACAATACCGTGCTCAACTGCAACGGCCACACGATAATATCGGACAACGGCGGATCCTTTGCCGCAATATCAAACGTGCACAACGCGCTGCTTGAGAACTGCTACCTCAAGGGCTTCAACAGGTCAGTGATAGTAAGGCATTCGTCTGCAAGCCTGTACAACGTAACAGTTCTGCAGGGTCCAAACATGACGTCACCTGCAATCAGCGTCTCAGATTCGTCGGGCACGCACCTGGGCAGCCTGAACATAACGGCAAACGCATACGGGCTCTACATTGACAACCTCTCGCTCAGTACCATTGGCAGCATATATTCCGCAGCTAACACCTCCTTCATGTTCAACCGCCTCTCATCCTCATCGATAAGCGGTCTCGCATCAGCGCCGTCCAGCCTTGTGGGTCTTGAGCTCACCAACTCCACCGGAAATACATTCGCGGACAGCGACTTCTCCGGCACTACAGGGATAGAGTGCCTGTACAGCTCTGCCGGGAAAACCGCAAACGTCAATTCAGGGGGGAACGCGTACACGAGCAGCAGCGGCTGCACGTGGCTAGGGCAACCATCCTGACTGCGCTCAGCCATACCTTATTTTGTAAGCGAGCAGCACAATCACAAGCGCCCCGCCAACCCCGCTCGATATCATTACCGGTATTGAGCTTATCGATATGCCGTATGCCGTATAAAGAATCAGCCCTACCGTAAGCGCGCCGAGCCACGCAAGCGAAAGGTCACCGGTGCTCCTCGTCCTGACAGTTTTGATAGCCTGTGGCAGGTACGACACAGTCACTATTATGCTTCCCGCCAGCCCGAGGAAATAATAAAGCGCGAACGTCAAAACACCCTATAAAGCC
>JAJZII010000078.1 GCA_021810685.1 Microcaldota archaeon | reverse complement strand
TATGCGTACCGCACGGCCTTTATAAGCGCGCTGGTTGCGCTTCTCAGGTCTGTGCCAGTGCCCGTGTCAGTGCCTCCAGCCATGCGATCACCGATTGCGACTCGTGCCGACCAGACCTGGGCGCATGCGATATATATAGTATGCCACAGCTGCGATCGCAAATGAGATGAAATAGCTGAAGTCCGCACCGCCGAAGAGGCTTGACATGGATCCCAACAGAGGCACGACGATGCAGCCATTGGATACGCCAGCCGTGCACACGCCAGGGGGCACCATGAAAGGCGACGATAGCGCTATCGATGCTAGGTAGATTCCTATCGATGGCGCGTCGAACGACCTAGGTCTGCGAACGTTGGCTGCGGTCTTACCAACGACGAAGAAGTCTACCAGCATTATGGCCGCCCACGGCGTTATCCAGTAGTCAAGCACAAGCAGGAAGTTTTCGAAGTCTGCTGCGAAGTTTGTCCCGACACCTATGGCGAGGGCTAGGCCCAGGAGGCCACCTACAGCGACCATGACCCAGCGCCTCGCCTTCACATCGAGCACGAGGGCGGACAACGCGTTCGAATATATGTTGAGCGCGTTCGCAGTGATGACCCCGATCGCTAGCGCCACGAGCATGGCGATGCCGAGAACCCCGAACTGCGAGGCTATACCGGAAAAGAGTGTAGCGCTCTGTGCTGCCACGTTCTGGTTTTGTATTATAGCTGCTACGAGAGCTCCTAGAGCCTCGGCGATGAAAGAACCCGCAGCGGCACCGAGCATGGCGAGCACTGCGACGCGTATCTTGGAAACCTTGCTCGAAAAGTACCGCGAGTAGTCGGACGCATACGGCGACCATGCTATTATGTAGGAGAATGCGACGGCTATCGCCATTCCGACCGCCCCGAGCATGGCACCGGGCTGGGGTGCTGCACTCGGCACGTACGACAGCGCTGCGCCGAGGTGAGGGACGATGAGTAGGAAGATCGCAACGAAAAGCGCGCCCAGGATCAATGACATCGCCTTCTCGAACGTGTGTATCATGTCATGCCCAAGCACAGCTATCGCCATCTGTACCGCAACGAGGGCAGTGACCGCGGCATACAGGCTGAAGCCCGGGACTATGGCCAGTATGGCGATGGCCCCTATAATCGTGTTGAACGTGAACCAGCCTATCGTGCTGACCCAGTTCAGCGACGCCAGAAGGTAGTTGCCACGCCTTCCGAACGCGCTCCTGGAACTCATCATCTGCGGTATGCCAAGTGAAGGGCCCATCGAGGCGACGGCGCCCAGCAATGCGCCTCCGATAAGGTTGCTCAGGATCAGGACGGGCAGCGCCTGCGCCAGGGTGAGGCCGAAGACGAGCACGATGAGCACGCCTATCGCGAAACCTGGCGCGCCCAGGTTGGCCGCGAACCAGACGGTGAACGCCCTACCGGAGGTGCCGTGCCTCTTGCTTTCTGGAACGCGCTCTATGCCGAGCGTCTCGATTCCGAGGGCATGCCCGGCATTGCGCCGCACCATCGCAACCACGCGAAATAAATAGCGCACGCCGCATAAAAACCTATGGCCTGCTCGTCTTGGGGCACGGTGCTGCAATGACCGCGGATCCGGTATTGATATACAAACTGCTCAGGAAGCGTTTCGGCTTCCAGGACTGGTGGCCGGGCGACACGCCCTTGGAGGTTTTCGTAGGCGCCATACTGACGCAGCAGACGTCGTGGAAGAACGTTGAACGAGCGATAGCGAACATAAAGGAAGCTGGGCTCATGCGCTTCGACAGGCTGTCCGGCATAGGGCTTTCGCGGATGGAGCGGCTCGTGAGGCCGAGCGGCTTCTACAGGCAGAAGGCGAAACGACTCCGCGACATACTGCAGTGCATAAGGAGGGACTACGGCTCGCTAGAGGGGTTCATGGCACTTGATGCCTTGGAGCTGCGCGAGCGGCTGCTCGAGTTCAGTGGCATCGGCAACGAAACCGCGGATTCCATAGTGCTCTACGCCGCGGAGAAGCCCACTTTCGTGATAGACTCCTACACGAAGAGGATAATGCACAGGGTGGACCCGTCGATAGACGAGGACATAGCGTACGATGCGCTCAAGGGTTATTTTGAGTCCAGGATAGACAGGGACCTGACCCTGTACCAGGATTTCCATGCGCAGTTCGTCGAACTCGGCAAGAGATTCTGCAGGAAGCGCGAGCCGGTGTGCGCGGATTGCCCGCTCAGAATTACATGCAGTTTCGGCTCTGCGAGGCTGCATGGCCATGGAGCAGATGCGGCTACTTCCTGAGCAGCCTGCGTATCTCTGCTGTCAGCCGCTCGATGCGCTCGAGGTCGAGCCGCTCCGACTCGCTCAGGCTCTCCCTGCCCCTTATGTTGTCCTCTATCGCGTCGAGGAACGCCAGCCAGTCGTCAGCGTTCTTCTTTATGGCCTCCACGACGGCCTTGTCCGTTGCGACGAGGTCGAGCACGGACAGCAGCTTCCGGTTCTCCGCGGTCTCCACGCCCTCGGACAGCTTCCTGGTTATGTGATCGCGCAGGTGCGCAAGGTCGTCCATGCTTATGCCCCTGTTCCTGTCCACTGCACTGGCAAGCTCGGCCGCGAAGCCACGGAGCGAGGAGGAAAGCCGGCCCAGCAACTCGTTCAGCGTGAGCCTCTTCAGCTGTTCGGCCAGCATGCGATCGCGATTAGTTTTTAGTTACTGCAATGGTGTGACATCCTCCTCGGCCTAAAGGCCGAGGCTTCCCCTGTTATTCGCAGGGTATGTTCTCAGTTCCTCGAGGACTGCCTCCCGTTGAGGTCTTACACTCTCTCCCTGAGCGTGACTTCCCCTCTGCCCGAGGGTAGTTGCTCTGTGCAATATGTTTATCGATGCGTTCGCGTCCCTGTCCATTGCCGTGCCGCAGACGTTGCAGTGGTATGTCCTGTCTTCCAGGGTCAGCCTCTCCTCCCCTTTCTTTATGTAATGGCAGCTGCTGCATTCCTGCGTCGTGTCCCTTGCATCCACCCTTATTACCTTCATACCAGCGCTCTCAGCCTTGTATGAAAGCATGTTTATGAACCTGTTCAATGCTGCCATGGAAATCCCGGTTCCTTCTTTGTGGGACTTTATTGTTCTTTCAAGAAGGAGGTTATAGA
>JAJZII010000077.1 GCA_021810685.1 Microcaldota archaeon | reverse complement strand
CCGTACTGGGCGAGTACCCCTCAAATTGCAGCGTCGAAGGTTGCCCTCCCGTTCCTTGCGTGGGCAGTGCTATCGGTGTACTACCTGGCGAGATGGTCATGGCGGAGTTTGCGGGCGCGAAGGGGACATAAGCAGGCACATTAGTAGTTGTGCCTACTGTTGAAGGAGTATAGGCAGTTGTGATAGGTGCATAGCTTGGGCTTATGCCCTGCTCTGTGTTGAAAAATATCTGATATGGCGTGCCGACCTGCCCCTGCGCTATCTGTGCTGTCGTGGGGCTGTTGAAGTCCGTACCGTCTTGGTGCCTCCAGCAAAATGCTTATGCTGCGCAGCCCGCACCTTGCTACCTTTTAGCGCATGCGCGCGCATGCGCCCAGTCACGAACCAGACATCAGACCTTGTAGACCGCAACGGTTGCTACTTGCGCTATCGTAGGCACAGCCTGGCTGGTGGTGAGCGTGTACCTAGCGTATATCGTGCCGATTATATTCCCGTGGCTCGGTATGGCCGACGAAGGTATCGGCAGGCCCATGGCCTGAGCAGTGCCGGACTGCATACCCCCTGGCACTATATAGAATGTGCTGGTGTTGACGGAATAACCGGTCGGCACGAAGGCGAACGAGGCCGAGGCCCAGCTTGCGCCCGTGTCCTGACCGAGCGTCACTGACAGGTTGCCGTTGCTGTAAACTGGGGTGCTGCAGAGGTAACCCTGGTTTGCTACGCAGTAGGTGCCAAGGTTGCTGTGTGGTGCAAGTAACCCTGCGGAGACGAACGTGAGCGTAACGGCGAGCGTTATGACAAATGCTATTATGCTGACTATCACCGCACTCAGCAGCATGCCGCCGAAGGCCCTGGCGCCGCTTATCTTCTGCTGCCTGGCCATCGATATGATCAACACTACGAAGCCCCAAATTGCGAATATTATAGCTGTGAAGCTGCCGACTATAGGTATGAACGCCAGCCAGATGAACATTATAGGAGGGAAGGTGCCGTACAACACGGCCGTCAGCGTGTATTTGTAGGGCTTGCCCCAGATGCTGAAGAGCTTCTTGGCGAACAGCTGGTAGATTGCTGCATTGAACAGTATGTTGAGCGGAATCAGGACAAGCATGTACAGCAATGCTATTCCGGCGGCTATGAGCGACGTGATTATTACTGTAGCTGCGCCGATTCCCGGCAGCAGGCGGCCGACGAGCGAGAAGCCGAGGCTGCCGACCGCAATACCGAATATCGCAGCGATTATCACCGCTGCTATAGTCGGTATTATAGCCATCTTGTAGTAGAACGCGAACACGTCCCCTATGTCCATAGTCTTGTTGATGCTGCCCGGATGTATCATTACGTTCCAGGCCTGCTTCAGCTCGTCAATCCCAAGCATTCAACTACCTCTTCCAAGATACATTATTGCGCTCTGTTTTTATGGCTTGCTGATTTAGGCAGTCAGAACTTCGCACGCGCTACCTCCTTGCGCGCCTTCGACTCCTCCGTCGCTTCCGCCTCCGTGCCTCTGCCGTATAGGTTAAGGAACGACTTGCCGTACTCAACCAGCCTGCCTCCTATGCTGGCTATGACCAGCAGTATGAACACCGCTATCAGCAGGTAGAGGAAGCTTTGCATCGAGTTAGTGAAGAATATACCCAGTATTCCGGGAGGCAGCGAGCTGGGCACCGCCTGCTGGCCCGTCACAGTGTATGCGTGCGAGACGTCGGCGCCGTAGAACGTGTATGCCAGGTAAGCGTCAAAGAGCAGCACAGCGACTCCGAGTATCACGAACGTGTAGCCGGTCACCTTGTTGTCCTCCATAGTATCGCGATTAATGATATGGCATGGCTTTAAAACCTGCGGTCGGGCCTTTTTATAGAGCGTCTGAGTTATGAGAGCGCCTCGTATATCTCAGCCGCACCCCTTGCCAGTATATACACGACGAGCAGCGCGGCGAGGAGGAGCCCTACCCATGATGGGTACGCGAGCACGTAGACCAGCATCAGGTATGAGAAGGTTATGAACTTCAGCGCGTTTATGCCGAAGCGCGAGGCGTTCGAAGCGTAGACGGCCTTCGCGAAGGCAGATTTCATCTTAGACGACGTTCCCCTGGACCCGAGGAGCGCGTCTGCAAACGAGTGCCTTATCACTACTATGAATATCAGGAACAGCGGCAGCACGTGCAGGTACGTGAATACTATCCATGGCACGTACTCCACTATGCGGTCGCCCGCAACGTCGAACCGCGCGCCGTGGGGTGCGCTCTTCGAGAGCGCAAGCTTAACTTTCTTCACCTTTGCGTGGGCCTTGGCGTTGCCCAAGGCCGCGCGTAGGTAGTATGCAAAGCCTATGGCGCCCCTGCTCTCCTCCCGAACAGCGAAGAAGCCATCCAGGGCGTCCATCACGATGATAAGGGCGAAGAGTGCGATGTCAACGATGACGTTGAACTTTACTATGACCATATAGGCTAGCAGCACCACTAGAAGAGTGCGTACAATCGTGGTCGCATCGGCGCTCCTTAGTCCCATCCATTCACCCAGGCTGCGAGAGCATCTGCTCTGGCTTTATCTTCGTGCCCGAGAAGACGTGCAGCAAGCCGTTCCTGCTCTCCGTGACGTTCTCGAAGCCGGCACCTTCCATTGTGAAGCTGAAGTTGTGCTTCGCTGCCTTCGCAATAACCACCACGTGGCCGGATTTGCGGAGCACGCGGTAGGACTCGTTGAGGGCCTGGATGCCCTTGACGTTGCTTCTCGTAGTCAGGGGCTTGCCGCTCACGACTATATCAAAGGCTTCGTTAGAGAACGGCAGTTGGTCGCATGGGCCCTCCATGAATCTCATTGGCAGGCCCTTCCTGTTGGCGAGGTTGAGGGCTTTCAGGAGCTGCGCCCGGCTCTTGTCCACCACGACAATGCTGAGGTCCTTGTGCCTCGACTTCAGCGAGAACGCTAGCTGGACCAAATCCGTGCCCCCAACAAGCACGCGCTGGCGCTTCAGCGCAGGAAGGCTTGAATACAGCACTCTCTCCACTGCTGAGTAATGGTTGCCTGTAGAGGTTCGCGCTCGTGCTGCCATTTCCATCAAAGAGTTTTGACAAATAGGATTATAAGAAGAGTAGTGCCGCGGATAAACCGAAAAAGTAAAATTACCAAGCACCCATAGTACAGCGTGG
>JAJZII010000076.1 GCA_021810685.1 Microcaldota archaeon | reverse complement strand
TCCGAGATTTTTGACATATCACTTTTCTTTGATGAAAGTAACAGTATCGCCGTCCTTCAGCACGTGGTTCACCCCGACGCGCTGGTTGGAGAACTTGACACTGGGGCCGTCGACGTATGCACACTTCAGCTCGTCGACAACAGCAGTGTGGAAGCGCTTGGCAAGCTCACCCACTGTAAAGCCCTCCACCGCAGTGACAGGCGAGCGCTCCTTGCCGGACCTCGGCTTCAGGTAGACGCGCATAAGCCCGGCATTGGCGTAGATGCTGCGCGTGAGCATGTCTAGAGTTGGCTTGCTCAGCGCGCTTATCGGGAGCACGCTCATACCATAGCGCTTCTCCATGGATTCCGCTATGGACGCGAAGCCATCGTTCGTGTCTATCTTGTTGAGAGCTATTATGGCGCTGACATAGCATGACCTGTTGGAAAGCAGGCCTATCAGCTCATCCTCGCCGACTTTGTTCCATATGCGCACCACCGCATTGTATATACCGAACCCGGTGAATATCGTGCGCAGTTCTTCGGTGTCCATACCTGATCTGTTCACCTCGAACCGCAAACCTATGTACGCGTCTACCTCGCGCACCTGCACCTCGGGCTTTTCCTTGTTTACGTACACGTTGAGCGATCCCAGTTCAGAAAGCAGCATGTCAAGCTGTGCAATGTTGTTTATGTCTATCACGAAGACTATGAGGTTCGAGACGCGTATCTGCGCGACAACGCTTGTCCCTTCACCAACGCCCGCGTGCGCGTTCTCGATAAGGCCAGGCATGTCGAGAACCTGTATGTGAGCGTCGCGGTAGACCATAGTACCAGGTATTATGCCGGTTGTCGTGAAGGCGTACGGAGCGGTCTTAGAGCTAGAGTTGGTGAGCGCATTGAGTAGCGAACTCTTCCCGGCGCTTGGGAAGCCAACGAGCGCCACTGTCGCGTCGCCGCTCTTCCTGACAAAAAATCCCTTTCCATGGACGCGCTTGCTCGCTTTTATCACGTCGCGGCGCGTCTGCGCTACCTTCGAGCGCAACACCGCCAGGTGCTTGTTTGTCGCTTTGTTGTCCTTTGTCCGCGAAAGCTCTTCCTCAAGCTCATCCAGCCTTGATTCGAGCGTCTTCTTGTCCGCCATCCAACCAATTCAATATACAAAAGTAAAAGCGCATATACCTGCATATTTATACATGGATATTTTATAGACGCATTTAGTCTGTATATTTATATACTTGCCGTTATAACACTAAAAATGTTACCAAAGTGAGGAAAATGGCAAAGAAAAAGAGCAAGAAGAGCGCAAAGAAGAAAAGCTCGACGAAGAAGAGAAAGAGATAATCGGCCGCTTTGGCCCGATTAGTTTGTTTTTTTATTTTTCTCTTTCTCTTTTATGCTCATTTTCCGTCGTATTTTGTTGCTGCTGCAGCTCTTTTTATGCACCCATCTTGGCGAAGAACTTCTTCATGTTCCTATCGTTCTTCATCATGTTGAACGACTTCTTCATCTTGTTGAAGTCGGATACGAGTTCGCGCACGTCCTGCTCTGTCAGGCCGCTGCCCTTCGCTATGCGCGCCACGCGGCTGTGTTCGTGAAGTAGCCGCTCGTTGTTGCGTTCCGTCTTGGTCATCGACGCGATTATTATTTTGTACTTGGCGAGCTTGCCCTCGCTCTTCTCTACAGCATCCTTTGGCATATCCGACATGCCCATCATACCTAGCACGCTCTTGAGCGGACCCATATTGTTGAGCGCCTTGAGCTGCGTGTAGAACGAGTCTATGTTGAACTTCTCTATGTTCATCTCTTCAGGGTTTATGCCGGCTTCTGCTATGGCAGTCTGCACGCGGTCGACGAGCGAACCTATGTCAGGTATGCCGAGCAGGGACCCGATGAACTTCTCTGAGTTGAAGGGCTCTATGTCCTTCATCTTCTCGCCGGTGCCTATGAACATCACGTGCGCCTTCGATGCGTTGGCAGCGCTCAGCGCGCCGCCGCCTTTGCCGGAGCCGTCCATCTTTGTCACGACGACGCCGCTTATCTTCACCGCGGCATCGAACTCGCGCGTCTGCCTGCCGGCCACCTGGCCTATGTCGGCGCTGACGACTAGCACCTTCATGTCGGGCTCAAATGCTTCGTTGACGTTCTTGAGCTCACTGATCAGGCCGGGGTCAAGGGCGTTCCTGCCGCTCGTATCGCATATTATCACGCGCTTGTCCTTGAGCGCCTCCATGCCTGCCTTCGCTATCTTCGCTGCATCGGCCTCACCCTTGATTCCAAAGAACGCTACGTTCGCCTGCCTGGCGAGCGTCTCGAGCTGCTCGTACGCGGCTGGCCTGACAACGTCACAGCATATGACGCCGGCGCTCAGCCCTCTGTCCTGGTAAAACTTCGCAAGCTTCGCTGCCGTAGTGGTCTTGCCGGAGCCGTAGAGCCCCATGAGAAGCACCCTCTGCTTTCTGAGCTCTGGGGTGTACGATGCGCCGACGAGTCTGACGAGCTCGTCGTAGACTATGTTGGTTATGTAGTCGCGCGGAGCAAGACCTGCGGGGGGCCTGCTCTTGAGCGCCTTCTCCTCTATACTTTTGGTAAGGCTGAAGACCAGCGGCACCTCTATGTCCGCGGTGAGCATTGCCTTCTGCAGCTCCTTGTTGAACTCGCGTATAGTCTTGGCATCTATTATGGTGGCTCGCGATATCTTCGCAAGAGCCTGCCGCAGTCCTTCGCCCAGATCCATGAAAACCAGCTCCGTAAGCCTTCGTATTCTATTTGTGAGTTATAAAGCTGTATGCCTTTATACTAATGTATACCACAGGTCTTCGCATGAAGCTAGTCATAGCGCAGTCGAACCTCACGCTCAAGGGTGGGGCTGAGCGCGTATTGCTAAAGATAGCGCAGCGCTACGACGCTAAGATATACACCGCAGAGTACGACCCTAAAGCGACGTTCTCCGAGTTCTCGAAGCTAGATGTGGAGGTAATAGGGAAGAAAGGCGTAGGAGACTTGCTTCCTTATGGCAGGGTCATGCAGGGCCTCAAGTACGGACTGGCGTTCTACAACTTCAGGCTCAGGGACGACTACGACGTCATAAACGCTCACGTGGCGCCAGCCCACTGGATACGCAACAGGAACGAACGCGTGCTCTGGTACTGCCACACACCGTTGCGGGACATCTATGACCTGTACAGGTTCAGGATGGCACTTAAGACGCCCCTGCAGCGGCCCGTC
>JAJZII010000075.1 GCA_021810685.1 Microcaldota archaeon | reverse complement strand
CGACAGGCTCGAGGCGATGGAGAAGCTCAACGCCGAGTACGCGAAACTGCCGGAAAAGGGCAAGGAGCGAGGGCACTGGGACCTAAGCGCCAACTTCGTGCCAGGAGAAGGCCCGCTGAACGCGAAGGTTATGGTGGTCGGCCAGGCTCCCGGCGCGGAGGAGGACATGCAGGGCAGGCCGTTCGTGGGAAGAAGCGGGGTTCTGCTTTCGCATCTCCTCAAGTTGGCGGGGTTGCGTCGCGGCGACGTCTACATAACGAGCGTGGTTCAGTTCTTCCCGCCCAAGAACCGTATGCCTGATCCGAGGGAGGTAGCCCTCTGCAAGCCCTTCCTGGAGAAGCAGATAGAAATGATAAACCCTAAACTCATAGTCACCCTGGGTGCGCTGTCTTCAAAGGAACTCGTAGGCGCCGAGAATATAATGCAGACTCACGGCCAATTTATCGAGAAGAGTTATCGGTATTTCGTGACCATCCATCCTGCAGCGGCCGTACGCCTGAAAAAGAACGTGCCGTTGATAGAGCACGATTTCATGAAGCTGAAGAGGGTGCTGGGCAGGCTTACGCCGCCAGCCCATACGCCCAGGAAAAGAAATCATGCCTAATCCTTTGCAATACAATAACTCCTCCACAGCCAGCGTTTGGAAAAGAACACTCGATTGCGCGGCCCTGCCTGCGACACCAGCCCTCTGGCAAGGGTGTCAAAAGGGGGTTTGGAGGCCGACTGTAGGGGGTCGGCCTCCGACTTTACTGTGGGGGTGAAACAATTAGCAGGTTGGTCGCCTTGCCAGCATCATACTTGTAATAAACCTTGTGACCAAGCTGGAGGCGCTCTATTGCGCCCAGCTTGTAGAGCTTGTTGAGCCTTGCGCTCGCCGCATTCCTGCCATGGTAATTCATGCGCCTCTTTATATCATCAGCGCAGGCCATGCTGTTCGGCGAGAGCTGTATCGCCTGGAGTATCTTGGCATCGATTTCGCTCACCGGCAGCTCCTTCACTGCACCTGCAGCGATCGGCTCCGTGTGCTCCTGCACCTCTTCTACAGGCTCGCTGACCGTGTCTTCCACCCTGGCAAGCATCTCTGAGATGCTACCCAGGAGCATGGTCGTGCGCTTGTTCTCATCTATCATATACTTGAGAAGGGTGAAGAGTTGGGAGCTTGTCTTGTCGCTGCCTTCCTTCTCAGCCATAAGCCCCTTCATCTCCTCGTTGAGGGCCGAAAGGCTCGAGAGCTGCCGTTTAATCTTGACAAGCTCTCCCTCAACTTCCTTCTTCTTAGTCATCAGCCATCCACCAAGGGTCAGTCATGAAACATACACGGACCACTCATGACCTGCACATGCAGGAATCATGATTGAGTCACGGTTTATACAGTGAAGTGGCATATATTTAAAGCTTTCGCAATTCCCCCTAAACCGTTCAATTAGCGGAACGGCTTGCGTTCCACTATTTCGTGCGCGACAATTTCGACGACAGAAGGTGCTACCTTCTCCCGCGGCGCTGCTGGCCGAACCTCTGGTTGGGCCTCCCATACTGCCTTTCGGGCCTGCGCTGGAACCTGTTTTCGCGCTGGGGTTTTTCCGTTACTGGTGAGGCGTCGATGCGCTTCAGGCTCTCCTCAAGGTCGTTCATCAGCCTCTCAGCTATGAAGTTCTTCGTGAATTGGTCAGCCTTGAGCGCTATGGCGATCTTCGCTGCGTAGGCCCGTGCATACCTGCCCCTGAGGTCGCGCCTCGCAGCCGTTATCCTGGGCAGCTTGAAGAGCGCCCCATACTTCGGGGGTTTGCTGCCAAACTTGATGTGCTTGAAGAGCGCCTTCTCTGCGCCAAGGAGCTGTATGGTGCTGGCCGGCATGAGCGCCAGCCTTTCCATTGAGCCTGCCCTCGCGAGCAGCTCTGCAGCTATCTTTTCGTCAGTAAGATAAGTGGTATTGGGCATGAGCCTCTTCGAGCCGACCTTCAGGTACTCTTCTATGCCCGCAAGCGCCTCGAACATGCGTTTGCACATGCCTGCATACGATATGAGCGCGGCCTTCTCCTCGTCGTTCATCTGCCTCCCTATCGTGGCAGCGGCCTTCGCATAGATGCTGTCGGCGCGCTCCTGGTCCTTCACTGCCGCCATTATGGTCTCCTTGCTTATGGTGCCCTTGGCGTTCAGCGCGATGGCCAGATCAGCAAGCATGTCTGGGTTGGCTATCTTTATCTCGGGAAAGTAGATGCCGTACCACTCGCTCAGGCGCTCGTACGCCAGGTTGTACGACTTCGTGGTCTCCCTGTAGGCATTGATGGCCTGCATGAGTGCGTATTCCTCGCTTGCGTAGGCGTTCCTTATGCCCTCCTTCGCGGACTTCAGCGCCTTCTCCCTGAGCTCGTCGATATTCCTCTTCCTAGGCAATCCAGCACCTTTTTGCAGCATAACATGAACGACAAACTATAAAGAGGGGTAGCCTTGCGGCACGTATAAATATCTGGTACGACGCAATAGTTCAATCTAATCAGGGTGATTGCATTCCAATAAGATACAAGAACAAGAGTACAGCAGACCAGGTAATCACCGCCGTAAACAAAATGACAGAGTCTACAGGTGCCGACAAGTGGGGGCAGAGGTACAACGAGTTAGTCCACCGTGCAGCAAGCACTCGCAACGGCGAGGAGCTGAGCGCCTTTCTTGAAGGGGTAAATGCACTGTTCAGCAACATTGCCTCAGAGGTGCACTCCATGTCCGAGCTGCATTACATGGACAGGCGCATGCTCCTGACAACCGAACTCGCCAGGAACCTCACAGCCAACCTATACGCATCGGAGACATACAAGAACTACGTAATCGGGGCCTATAGAAATGCCAGTGCGGTACTCGACAATGCAATAAATGATTATGGCTTGCGTCTGCACAAATCCTCAGGCACGGTCAATAACTTACTCCGTGGCGAGGAGCAGCATCACGACGGAATACTAAAGGAGGGCGACAAACTCCGGGAGCTCCTTGAAGCCAACAAGAGAGAGGAGAAGGAGAGCATCGAGCGTCTCACCGGCTTGCTCAGGAAACAGGGTGCCCTAACCAGCGAGATAAAAGACTACAACGAGTACGTCGGCTCCAAGGGCAAGCTCGGGCGTTGAACCTGCTGCCTGGCATTCATATCGATTGCGGGCACAATATATTTTAATAGGAGCGTAGCGTATAGCTACTGGTTTTCATGAAAGCCGAGGGCTTGGACGCTCTGATAAACCTGTCAGCGAGGCGCGGCATAATACTGCC